>DASPKQ010000107.1:0-6438 GCA_035627995.1 Verrucomicrobiia bacterium
CAAACTACCGAGCTGGTGGCAGATATAAGAGAGCTGTATCTTTCTAAACTTTCGTTTAATGCTTTTTCTGCCTGAAGCCTTTCCGATATATCTATAGCAACCCCACCGACCATAATAACCTGGCTATTATGCCCAAAAATAGGAAATTTACTGACAACTGAATGATGAACACCATCGGATTGGTTTAAAGTTTCAATTGCTTGAACTCCAATCCCCGACTCAATCACTTTAATGTCATTATTTTTGAATTGCTCGGCAGTCTCAGTAGAGAAAATTTGGTCATCCGTACGATTATAAATCTCTGCTCGGGGTTTGCCAAAAGCCTGCTCAGCAGAATCATTGACGTAAACATACTTACCTTCAATATCTTTAATCCAAGCCAGTCCAGGCAAATATTGCATAAACATCGCAAATCTTCGTTCACTGATTCTTAACGCATCCTCCGCCAACTTACGATCGGTGATGTCTCGATAATTTACAACGATTGCCTTAACTCCTTCTTCGTTCAATAAATTATTACCTTGAGCTTCGATCCATCTCCATGATCCATTTTTGTGTAGATACCTGTATTCAGCCTGAGCAATATCTCCTGGATTTTTTGAAAGTAAATCAGTAAAAACTGCAAAAACTCTTTCTTTGTCATCAAGATGCATTAATTCGAATCCATTTCTTCCGACGAGTTCATTCGATTCGTATCCAAGCATCTTTGTAATGGCTGGGCTGACATATTTAAAAGTAGCATTCTCGTCTAAAAGTGCTATTCCATCGATACTGTTTTCAATTAGTGATCGGAACCTTTTTTCATTTTGAGCAAGTTCAAAGGTTCTTTCCTGAACTTTACTTTCAAGTTCATTACTTAATACCTTAAGCTTTTCCTCAGTTTCTTTTTGTTGAGTTATATCCACTGAAATATTCATGACATGGTCAACCTTACCGTTTACATCACGGTCAAAAATTCCGCCAAAAGTTTGAAGCCAGCGATATGTGCCATTTTTATGCCTCATCCTATACTGGAATATGGCTACCGTCTTATCTTGTTCTTTGGCATGCTTCGGATTATTGGCCAGTTCTAGCAATTTTTGGTTTTGATCCATAATGGAGCCTATGTCATCTGGATGAACCAAAGAAGCTACAAACTTTACTCCCCCTTTGATAAATTCTTCAGGAGAATAATCCAAAATTTTCTCTACCGCCTCATTAACATACGTGTATACACCCGTATTAATGTTATAAACAGTAATTAATCCTGGGACTCTTGTGGAAATTACGTCTAAAATATGCTGGTTACGTTTATTAGTTAATGCCTGTTTTTGTTCTTCTACCTTACGATGAGTGACGTCGCGAGCAATAACTGAGGCCCCTATGATTCGACCCATGGCATCTTTTACAGGTGAAATGGAAATAGAGACATGAATTGTACTGCCGTCTTTCTTGCGGCGTACGGTATCATAATGCTCAATCTTAATTCCCTCTTTGATTTTTTCCAAAATATTTTCTAGTTCATTTTGAAGGTTCTCTGGAATGATAATGGAAATACTTCGGCCAACAATCTCGTGAGATTTATATCCATATAATTTTTCTGCACCATGATTCCAGCTCGTAATAATCCCGTCCAAATCTTTGCTAATAATCGCGTCATTTGATGATTCTATTATTGCTGCTAACTCAGAAACATATCTCTCACTATTTTTTTGCTGACTTATATCGCGGAAATAAACGGCCAAGCCTTCACGGATAGGATAAAAATCATATTCAAACCAAACGTTGCCTGTATATCGTTCCTGAAAAGTAGCTGGAAGTCTCGACAAGATAACTTCGTGAAATTTCTGTTCCACTTCTGTTCCTTTAGCTTCGGGTAAGATGTCCCAAACACTTTTTCCGATTAATTCTCTTGCGGTTTTTTTGAACACAAATTCAGCATTACTGTTCATATCCAAAAACCGCCCTTCGTTATCAAGAACAACAAAGGCGTCTTTAATACTTTCTAAAATATGCCGATTTCTTCTGTTTGTACGTAAAACTTCAAGTTCGGCAAGTTTAGTTTCGGTAATATCGTGAAAAATATTTACGACCATCAGCAACTTACCGCTTTCTTCAAATATCGGAGAGGCACTTATCTCAGACCATTTTTCTTGCGGATGATGGTTATAAGACCATTTTACAACCAATTTGGATGACTGCTCACCTTTTAAAACTTTTCTCCCAGGCAACAAATTCGGATCCAGGTGATTACCATGCTCATCGTACATCCTTACTGAACCCCAGATACCGGAATTAACGGCATCTATAAAATCGTTTACTGAGCTAAATCCTAAAACCTTAGCAGCAGATAAATTGGCATAAATAACTCGACCAGATGTATCCTGGACGGTTATGCCGTCGAGCACGGCTTGAAAAATATCTTCTAATCTCTCTTTAGAAATTGTTTGCCCAAACGTTTTCTCTACAGTTTTATCTTCTGTTGTGTTTAGAGTGTCCATAATCACAAAATAAAAAAGCATGCTGAAGAGACGATTCTCAAACCCAACCTCCCTTAACTAAACGTAAAAAAGGGATCTGCTTCAAGCATACATCACTATTTATTATCTCACTTAAAACTCGAATGATTGGAAGGAATATTAACCAAGTATATTCTGCTATTCTCAATATTTTTTGTACTTTTATACAAACCGTTCAGAAACAGCACGGGATACAACCTTAACAACTCGTTTATCAAAAACCTGAGGAATTATAAGATCCTTCTTAGGTTTTTTGATTAAACCCGCTAACGCTTTTGCGGCATTCAGGTACATGTTACTCTTGATTGCAGTTTGATTGCTGTCGAGTAGACCCCGAAAAAATCCGGGAAAAATTAACACGTTATTAATTTGATTTGCAAAATCACTCCTGCCCGTAGCCACGACCATTGCCCCGCCCCTTTTCGCTTCATCAGGCATAATTTCCGGAATTGGGTTAGCCAAAGCAAAAATAATAGCTTTCTTATTCATCCTTGTAACCATACTTTCACTAACCAGTCCCCCTCGACTGACTCCAATAAAAACGTCCGCATCTTGAAGGGCCACGGCTAAATCGCCTTTTATCTTTTTAGGATTGGTGATTCTTGCCAACTCTTTCTTTTCGGTACTTAAGTGAGGACGGGAATTGTAAATTATTCCTGTGGTATCCACAAGCAAAAGATTTTTTGCACCAGCTAACTTCAAAAGTTTAACAATGGCAGTTCCTGCAGATCCAGCTCCATTAACAACTATCTTAACTTCCTCCATGCTTTTCTCAACAACCTTTAAAGCATTACTCAAGGCGGCCAAAACGACCATTGCGGTTCCGTGCTGATCATCGTGCATCACTGGAATATTGAGTTTACTTCGAAGCTGTTCCTCAATATAAAAACATTTAGGGGCAGCAATGTCTTCCAGATTGATTCCCCCAAAGGTCGGTGCGATATATTCCACTGCTTTTACTATTTCATCAGGATCTTGCGAATTCAGAACAATAGGAACCGCATCTATATCAGCAAATTCTTTAAACAAAATAGCTTTTCCCTCCATAACCGGGAGAGCACCGAGTGGACCGATGTTTCCTAAACCCAAAACCGAGGAACCATCAGAGACCACTGCGACCATGTTATGTTTTGCTGTCAATGAATTGGCGAGCTTTGGATTTTTCGCGACTGCCAAAGACACAGTGCCGATACCTGGCGTGTAAGCTATTGATAATTCTTTTTTGTTTCGGATCGGAAGTTTTGATTTGACTGAAAACTTTCCTTTATGTTTCGCGTGTAAGCGAATCGATTCTGTTCCAAAGTTCATTTATTTATTGTAGTTGAGAAGTACAGGCCGGACAGCGGACAGCCTTAATTAAAACTTGAGTCTGGCAAAAAGGACAAGTCTTTTTGTCAGGTGCCTGATTTTTTCTAAATCGGTTAATCTGCTTAACAATAAGAAATATTACGAATGAAATTATTAAAAAATTAATAACACTATTAATAAATAAGCCGTAGTTTAACGTCGGAGCACCAGCGGCTTTGGCCGCCTGTAGACTGGGGTAAGTGTTTCCTCCTAAATTAATAAATAAATTACCAAAATCTACCCTTCCAGCAACCAAGCCAAAAGGCGGCATGATAATATCATTTACCAATGAATCAACAATTTTGCCAAAAGCAGCGCCGATAATGACGCCAATGGCTAAATCAATAGCATTTCCCCTTACAGCAAACTCTCTAAATTCTTTAAGCATATCTCTTTAATAATACCGGATTACGTTTTTACTTGGCAATGCTTCCGTCATTCAAAAATAAAAAGCCGCCAAAGTTCAACGAGCGGCTTTTTATGTCGAAGCGTTACATTGACTGGTTCATTGTCGGTCCGCTTGGCATTGAAGGCGGAGTTGCAGCGGTAGATGATTTGCTGAACCCAGCATAAAGCAAGACTAGTGCCAGTACCAAATGCAGATAATTATCTTCGTTGTTTACTGCCAAAAATCCGACCAGCTCACCTTCGCCCATTACAAAACCCAAAACGGTAACGAGTGCGTAAACTACACCGAATATTTTAGCGTAAAGCTTGGCTTGACCTTCGCCCATTGATGCCATTACCAAAGCAATGACACCTGAAAGTAGATGGACAACGTTGTGCTCCATATCTACCTCAAAAAGACCGAGAAGAGGGCTATCCATAAAGAAGCCCAAGAGTCCCACGAGCACAAAAACGACACCAAGAACCATCACAATTGTTTTTGCCATTTGAATGTAAATCCCTTTTTACTTCGACCTTTATCAATTTGCTAACTAAAGTATAATCCAATCTTTAACGCAAGCAAAAAAGTTATCCACAATAAAAACAAAGCCCAAACCAAAAGCATTTTCTGGTTTGGGCCGTTAGGAAAGCGTCCTAGACGCCGGCGAAGAACTTGAAACGATCACCCTGGCGATTGAAAATCATCAGGTTTGTTCCCACACGAAGGACGATACGCTGGGCATCCTCCTGCACCGCGCTCTTTGGGATGAATCGGCCGTCCACGGTGATCTCGTCAACGCCAAGGAATACGGTTTTTCCTCCGTCGTCAGAAATCAGTTCCATGACACGGCTGATCTCCGCATCACTGAAAGAGTGTGTACTGGCGTAGATCTTCTCCATCAGGTGGAAACCACGAAGAGCCTGCAGGACGTCACCGATCGCCTCTTCGTGATCTACCTCGACGAAATTCGGCCGTTCGAAGATCATGAAGTGCGCTCCGCGACGGACGATAATACGATCGGCTCCCACAGTCTCTTCACTTGCGGGGATGTACCTTGTGTCTTCGGTCACGCCCGGGATTTCGAGAAAAACCGTTTTTCCGTCCGGGAATCGATCGAGCACACGCCGAACCTCCATATCGGCAGATTCCGTCAAAACCACCGGACGATCCAGTTCTATTCTCTCGCTTCCAATCATGCACCCTCCAATTGGTCTTGTCACGAATAAATGATTCTACATTATTTTCGTACGCAGGTCAAGAAAACAAAAAGCGCTGCTCGATCCCTAAGGATACGAGCAGCGCCCAAAAAATCGAGCACGTTAGTGGGCATAGAACCCACGCGCGATCGAATCAGGAATCATGTAAAGCGCCACCTTGCGTTCCTTGCACGCAGTGCGGACCTCTTCGTCACGCTCAGAACCCGATGTTGATAGAATTGCTGCAACACCGGCGTCGGCCAGAACGTCTGGACCGTCACGGAATGGGAAAAAACTATCCGAGTAGGCCACGCAGCCGGCGGTCTCATGTCCCGCTGTTACGGCCTTCTTGATTGCCAGTTCCGCTGCGCCGACCCGATCCATCTGTCCCGTGCCGTTGCCGATGAGCATTCGGTCTCTTGTCAGCGTGATCGTGTTGCTATTGCTTGTACAGCCGACAGCCCAGCCCAGAAGCAACGACTCCTCGTCTGCTTTTCCGAACTTCACCATCGAGTGACTATCCAGATCGAGCACGTACGTGTAGTTGCCCTGTCTGAGAAAGCCGCCACGCACCTGACGGATCCGTGGCGTACTGTCGAGGCTCTTGACGGTGAGATTCCCTAATTCGGGATTGGCGAGCATTCGGCATCGACCTTCCTTCCGACGCAGGATCTCACACCCCGAGCCGGAAAACTCAGGCGCCATGACCAGATCCAGAATCCGTTTGGTTTTCTCAACGCGCAACTCGCGAAGAAACGTTGCGTGCTTGGCGTCAATCGGAAAGTTCGTGATCACGGTTCCACCAAAGATCGCTCTCGGATCGCCACCGATCATCCGTTTGATGGCCTCGAGAGGATCGTTGGAAACAGCAGCGCCGCAGGCGTTGCCGTGCTTGATCCCGACGGCGATATAGGGCACCTGTCCGAAGTTGAGGTTGTAACCGGCAGCGATGTGAGTGATGGTCTGAAGAGCCCGATCCACATCGCACCAGTTGTTGCTGCTGAGCTGG
>DASPKQ010000108.1:0-2453 GCA_035627995.1 Verrucomicrobiia bacterium
TTATGAGTTCTTGTAATTTATTTTGAGAAATTTCTTTTTGCATCACACTTAATTCTTCACACAAAACGTGATAATAATGCGCTGTATATTTCGGATCAATGTGGCCTAATAATTTCATTGTTGGAACAAGTCCAAATTTTTTAAACCAAATCGTTGCAATGCCATGTCTAAATGAATGTGGGTTAATTCTAAAACCAAACTTAACAGCCCATTTCCTTAATCTTCTCCGCACCGCACCCGTTGACAGAGGTGCGCCGATTACTTTCATCCCATCCCCTTTTCTTTCACAACAAAAAAGATACTCGCTTTCGATTTTTCTTTCTTTTAGCATTTGAAGAATGGTTTCTTTTGTTGTCAACATAATAGGGACTTCTTTGTCTCGGCGCACTTTGGACATATAAACACTCACCTTGCCAGACTCAAATTCTACATCCTTTAATTTTATTTTACATAGTTCTGATACTCGGACCCCTGTATCTATAAGGAAGCGGATAATCGCTTTTGTTTTAAGATCGAAGCCTTCATATTTATATAGAAGCCAGACTTTTTTTTCTTCTAGATAATACGCTTCAGCCATGTGTGGCTTTGGAAACGGGTTCTTCGGATAGAAATTTCTTGGAATATAATTTTCTGTATGAGCCCAAGTTACATAGTTGCAGACTGACTTTCCTAATCTAAATTTAAGATCTGCTCCGGTGGGATCCGGTTTCCCGCCGTTGTAAGCAATTTTTCTAGTTGCTGCTATTTTAAGAATTACTTCGTTTATTTCTGATCCTCGCTCTACCGATAAAATTGGTTTCCCAAGCGCTACTTCTACTCTATGAAGAAATTTTTCATGCCTCTCAATAGAATCCATAACCATATCGGTTAATGTTTTTAAATATTCGATGTATCCATTTATCTTCGGTAATTGCGTAATCATAGGAACCTTTCTACCACATCTTTCTTGATCTGTGGAAAACTCTAAAAAAATTAAATGGTCCGGCATGGTAACGCTTAAATATGCTTGGAGCAATGACTTTAAGGAACTTTTTTCTATCCAAAATCTGCCTTATACCATAGGTGGTAGAAAGAATTTTTTCACGCAGTATCCTTCGTGTTCCTGGGTGCGTGTTTAGCCTATACTTTTTACATGAAGAATGAAATAGGAGTTAAACTTGCAAAACAAATTCGTCGGCTAAGAAAGAAAAATAATTGGACACAAGAAGAATTAGCCGAATATGCAGATATTGCAGTTAGGCAGATTCAAAATTTGGAGAGTCTTAAAAACCCACCATTATGCAGGATTAATACCCTAAAGAAAATCGCCGATGCTTTTAAGATAACACCCTCAAAGCTCATTGATTTCAAAAACAACTAGGTATTTTAAGACAGTATTTCATGGCATTGGGCAATTGACCAATTTTTATATGGATTTAAACTCTAAATATAAAAAGGAGATCTATTATGAATAGAATATTGATCGTGTTCTTATTGGCAGTGTCGTTTGTTGCAGTCGCAGGAACCGCATACGCTGAAATTAAGTATGTGAAAAGCTATAACCGGAGCGATGGAACTTACGTTTCTGGTCACTATAAAGATACTTCGGGCGATGGTAATCGTTACAACAATGCGAACTATCTTGGATTGAACGATTAAATTAAATTCCAGGGGTAGTTAATGCTACCCCTGGAATTAAGTCGATTCTACCACAAAAGATTTAAATTTTCCTTCCGGCGTCCGTTCTTCTTTTACCTTAAATGTCTCAGGCTTCGATTTAAAAATAGAGGCAATATCTTCGTAGGTGTGCCTTTGAAATTCAGGAGCAAACATTCTCTTTGAAACTATTTTCCATGTCTTAGCCTTTGGATCTACTTGAATATTTAAGGAAAGCCGCTTGGCTAGCTGAATAGCAAGCCAAATAAACTTCCGGCTCTTTATTGCTTTTATAACTACCCACAAAACGAGCCGGTATTTTAAGGGTAGGGTTATTTTTTTGCTTCGCCTTTGGTTAATCCAAGAGAGTGGATGATGTCTAATAATTTTTGAACAAATTCATCATCTACTTTCGTGGGGGTAAGTTTAGCAATTGTCGAAAAAGCACCAAGAATAGCCAGCACTGTTAAAACGATTTGCCCGTAGTTTTGAGTGACCCAATTAATTATCGCTCCGATATCCATTTTGTTCTCCTTTTTTTATGATTTAACCGCCAATAAAATTTTATCCAGTTTGTCATCCATTTTGTCCATGCGCTTTTCAATACCAGGAAAAAGGGCTTCGTGTTTCTGAACAAGCGTTTTTGTTTCGTTTAAATCTGCATAAGCGCTCTTGAGAAAAAACGCAATAATTCCAAGGGTTATGATAAAAAATGTTCTAAAAGCCCATCTGGACGCTTCCATGTTCTCCCTGGTAGACATTTCCTCTCCTTTTTAAGGTTTATCTTTCACTGATTCTTTAGGTGACAATTCCTCAAT
>DASPKQ010000109.1:0-5394 GCA_035627995.1 Verrucomicrobiia bacterium
GACTAACAACTTTAAGTATTTAGGAGATAAGACTTCAAACATTTGCCAGTAATAATTTTGAGGGTGCAAATTGAATCCTGCGCGAGTGGATGTTTCCATTAATATTTTCCAGACCGTAAGAATATCTTCCTTATTCCCTTCCCTGAATGTAACACCTTTTTTTGCCGCAAGGTTAATGTTGTAGCGATGCTTAGGTTTCATGTTGGTCAACAACTGATCTTCTGAAGGCTCAAGGTTAAGCAACCAGTTGTTTGCAGGTTGAGTATCTTTTGCCGCCTTTGGTAGATCAACTGTGTGAGCCGGTTCGATTCGAGAAAAAACAACGTTAGGATTCGTGGAAAATTTTTGAATATCAGTTAAGGCAGTTTGTACATCACCTAAAGGTCCCTTAGAAGAGTACAGGTATCTTTTCCCAAATGGCAGCCCCATCTCTATTAAAAGATTGGTATAAGAATCGGAAGAGAACCGGTGGATCTTGTGACCCATCGATTCCTGAAACTGCCCCCAAATCCAAGATTGCAAAATCGACCCGCCGAGGTCGATTACTTTTTTATCCCATGCTTCTTGAGACAAATCAGAAATCATTTAGTTAAAACTCTTAAAGCTAATTTAACTTTCTGCTGCAAATTCGTGACATCTTTGGGCACAGACTTCAGCGCATCCCGTGCTTCTTGTTGACTGTAACCGAGCGCAATCAGGGCATCAACGGCATCAGAATGTTCTTTAGCCACGGGCGCTGCATCAACTTCATTTTTCAATTTATCTTTAAGTTCAATGATGACTCGTTCTGCAGTTTTACGTCCGATACCCGAAACCTTAGTGAAAACGCTTGGATCCTCTGAGACGATTGCTGACTTAATCATTTCTAAACTGGCCAACGACATAATTCCTAATCCAGATTTTGGACCTACTCCTGATACGGTTAAAAGTAGTTCAAAAAATTCCAATTCAGCCAACGTTGTAAATCCATAAAGCGTGATCTGGTCTTCTCGGACATAAGTTAAAGTAACCAGATTAAGCTCTTGGCCGATTTTGCCGCTGAGCATAATGGAAGGAATAGTAAAAATTTTATAACCAACACCAGCGCATTCAACAATTAGATAGTTGGTCGATTTATGAGTAACCCTACCCTTTATAGATCCGATCATGGACTAATTATACCTTTAGCGGAAAGCATTGACAAAAGGCCTATTTTATAGTAAAATTAACGATTCCTTGCCGCCAGTTCCTAGAGTAGGCGGCATTTTAGGAAACTTTGATCCAGGAGGATAGACATGGTTCGAGTCAGTTTGCTTTTGATCGCCGCATGCATCGTGATTGCTTCGACCGCTCAAGCTCAGGTTCGCTTGAGCGTCGGCACCGACGTGGTCTCCAACGGCACCACCAGCGTCATCGATTACGAACAGGCAAGCGGGATCTCGCAGTCTGGACAGGACTTCAAGAAGCCCTCCGCACGCTTCGTGGTCACAATCGAGGAGAATGCCCGGTTCGCCACTGAGGTGCGCTTCGTGCGTAGCGCGTTCGACGCCCCGCGGTTGTGGTACAAGCTCGACAGCGGCGTGATTGAGTATCCCAACAACGGATTCTCAAACGTCGTGCGTCAGGAAGACACGACCAACTACGCACTCGACGTCATCCAGAGCATCACCGTTCTGCCCTATCTCACCGTCGACGGCGGCCTGACGCATGTGGCTTTCAATCGACGCGAAGTCGTGGACGAACGGATGCCGTTTGGGTTTCACAACGAGTCGGAATTCAACACCTCGTTTACGGGACCCACCATCGGTACCACGTTCTGGCACCGGTACAAGCGCTTCACGGTTTCGGCCGAGGCCGGATTGGGATTCCTGTGGCAGCGTGGCGAATACAACTTCGTCCACAGGATGAACGATTTCGATCTCCGCCCGCAGACATACGAGCGAGCGGCAAAGACCACGGCGCTGCAGAAGCACTGGGGTGTAGGACTCACAGTCCGGGCGACAGACCACATCGACATCGTGCCCTCGTACACATTCCGAAGCATCGGCACCGGTGAAGGCGGCTACCTCTTTCCCGACCCGTTCTATCGCGAGTACTCGCAGCGACTCAGATCGCGAGCGTTCGCCGTCGGCTTCCGAGTCCGGCCGTAACCACGCTTCGAACCATGTGCCTTGCGCGCCAGCAGAAAAACTTTCTCTGCTGGCGCCTTTTTTATTTGCTAAAAAACAACAGCTTTGTACCGCGCGGTACAAAGCTGTATAAAAAGTCGAATCATTGCTTGGAAGGAGGTTTGCCTGGAGGACGTTTCCAGGTAAAAGAAAGTCCTACCATGTCTCGGCCTGAACGCAGGCCGATCGTGGGGTCAACGCTGCCGTGAGCCCAAACCTTGGTCACGTTGAGGTGCATTACAGCCAACTGTTTGCTGCCCGGCAATTCAAAGTCCATCAATTCGACGCTTATTCCCCAGGTGTAAGCCGGCCGCCAGCGACGTCCGCCGTTTGCCGTAGGCTCGCTTAACAACAAGAAACCAGGGGGAAGATAGAACTGGACGCGGCCAACGTCAACGATGGTCATGTGCATTCCGATTACGGCGTACGTTGTGCCACGACCGCTAGCAACCTGGGTAACGGTGTACATCCCATCCAGATGTATTCGCTCCAGGAAAGTGGTCCGACGGTCGTCTTCCTCGGCAAAGGCCTGATCTGCCATGGTTTGTGCCAAAACTGGCGACCCGTTGAGAAGATGGTTAATCTCCGCATCCAGATCGCAGGCAATCTTGAGCATGACAGGCTGCTCAGAACCCTTAGGTGTGCCTAAGCAGTACGACTGAAGCCATTCGGGTGGCAACGGTCGCCTAGGGCGTTTGGCCGGTCGACCCATCATAGTCGTCTTCATGGTCCGATTGAACTTCTTTCGAGCCCACTTCAGCCACTTGGCCGCGTCTTTGGCCCACTTTGATACTTCCTCGATCTTCTTTTGATCGACCGGCTCCGGGGCAATCTGCGCCGCGGCCGGTCGAACAAACAGAAGACAGCAGAAAAGCGTTGCCGCTACTGTAACCTTCCGCATTTCGTTTCCCCCTTTGTCGGTCTGTGTGTATATACAACGGAACTGCCGGTTTGCTACAATAAAGTTTGCAGTTCCGAATCAAACCCTTTTATATATGTTATTCAAACTTCACTCACAATTCAAGCCGTCGGGAGATCAACCGCAAGCAATCGATAAGCTTGTGTCAGGCCTAAAGAAAAATTATCGCTATCAGACCCTTTTGGGAGTTACGGGCAGCGGTAAAACTTTCACCATGGCCAACGTGGTCGAAAAATTACAGAGACCAACACTAATAATTTCCCACAACAAAACACTGGCAGCTCAACTCGCCTCTGAATTCCAAGAATTTTTCCCCGACAATGCCGTTCACTACTTTGTTTCCTATTATGATTACTACCAGCCGGAAGCTTACATCCCACGAAGTGATACTTATATTGAGAAAGAGACTGAGATCAATGAGGAAATAGACAAGCTGCGAAACGCTGCGACACAAAGTCTGCTTTCCCGCAAAGATGTTTTGATTGTAGCCTCGGTTTCTTGCATCTACGGTCTTGGCAATCCTGGAAATTATCTTGAACTCTCCATCCCTATGAAGGTTGGGGAAACTTTAAAACGAGATAAATTCCTCCGTCGATTAACCGACTTACAATTTTTCCGAAATGATGTGGAATTGACCAGGGGAACTTTTCGCGTCCGCGGCGATACGATTGAAATCATTCCTGCCTCCGCAGACAAAATCATGCGAATCGGTTTTTATGGCGATGAAATAGAAAAAATCTCAGAACACGATCCGTTAACCGGCAAAGACTTGGGCGAGCGTCAGGAATTAACCATTTTCCCAGCCAAGCACTTTGTAACACCAAGGGAAAAATTATTAGCTGCTATCGATGGTATACGCAAGGAATTATCAGCTCAAATTAAATTCTTTAAGAAACAAGGAAAAGCCATTGAAGCTCAAAGAATTGAGCAACGTACAAACTTTGATATTGAAATGATGCTTGAAACCGGGTATGTCAGTGGTATCGAAAATTATTCTAGACATCTCGATTTTCGCAATCCAGGAGAACCACCCTCAACTTTAATTGATTATTTTCCGGATGATTTTCTCTTATTTATTGATGAGTCGCATATCACTCTACCACAAATCAGCGGCATGTACTTTGGAGACAAGTCACGTAAAGAAACTTTAATTGACTACGGGTTTAGACTTCCTTCTGCCATAGATAATCGACCGCTCAAATTTGAAGAATTTGAAAAAAAGATTGGTCAGACAATTTTTGTCTCCGCAACGCCAGTCAAAGATCGAGAGATTAAAATCTCAAAACAGGTAGCAGAACAGATTATTCGACCAACTGGGCTTTTGGATCCGGAAATTGAAATCCGACCCACAAAGAACCAAATTGACGACCTGATGGAGGAAATTAGAAAACGTGTCACAAAAAAACAACGCGCGCTTGTCACGACCTTAACAAAAAACATGGCCGAGGAATTAGCCAGTTATTTAGCTGAATATCGGGTGAAGGTTCATTATCTCCACTCTGATGTCGACACGTTAGAGCGTCTGGAAATTTTACGAGATCTAAGGTTGGGCGTCTATGACGTGGTCGTGGGAATTAACCTGCTGCGCGAAGGTTTGGATTTGCCAGAAGTATCACTCGTGGCCATCTTGGATGCAGACAAAGAAGGGTTCTTGCGCTCCGAAACTTCACTGGTTCAAACCATGGGCCGTGCGGCCAGACACATCGAAGGCCATGTCATTATGTACGCTGATCGAATTACCAACTCGATGAAAGCGGCAATGGACGAGGTCGAACGACGCCGAAAAATCCAAGAAGCTTACAATAAAGAACATGGAATTACTCCGGCCGGGATTATCAAAAAAATTCAAGAAACCCGACTCGCTGGCAAAAAAGCTGATACAGGCGAGACAAAAGAAAAATTACGCGATCTCAAGAACATGGATAAAAAAGAAATTGCCTACCTCATTGAAGAGCTACGAGATCAGATGGATTTGGCCGCTAAAAATCTCGACTTTGAAAAAGCTGCGAGCCTTCGGGATGAGATTGCCTCAATCCGAGAAGCAAACCGAAAAGTCAGACATAAATTTTCCCGCACCAGACAATCTTGATTTGTGCTCTATTTTCTGATATTATCCTTAGGCTAATTAGAAGTTCCGTGTCATTCTAAGTGGCAACCGATTATTTATACCATTCATCAATACAATGCCCAATACGAAATCAGCCATCAAAGCTGCTCGTCAGAACATCAAGCGTCGTGCTACAAACTTGGCTGCCATGAACAAAATTCGATCCGCGACTAAGAAAGTTAAAAAGTTTGTGACCGCCGGTCAAACCTCCGATGCGCAAA
>DASPKQ010000110.1:0-3938 GCA_035627995.1 Verrucomicrobiia bacterium
GGGTCGGGAGCTCTGATATATCAAAATTCAAATATGGTTTTAGCACTTCGTAGTCAAAATGCTTGATATTATAGCCAATTATCAAATCTGCTTCCTGAAACATTTCGCCCACCCTATATACTTGGTCTTCTGTAAAGCAAAAATATTTATCTTGGAGATAAGAATAGACGCTAATAACAGAAACTTTTAGGAGATGGTGTCGGTCTCTGCCCCCGACTTCAGCAAAATCTTTTTGTGTTTCAAGGTCAAATACAATTTTATTAACCGCCATTTTGTTTCTTTATTGATAATCTCAAAAGCACTTAACAATTATAGCACATTGTCTTGGCGCGTATTTGTGGATACAAAAAAGTCCGCCAACCACTCGCGTGATTGACGGACGAATCGATGTCTCATTGCTCAGGCTGGAATGCCGAGGGATTCCTTGCTCTTCTTGTAGCCCATCCGGCCCAGCTTGTTGTGAAGCGTCTTGAGCGAAATGCCAAGCATGGCCGCCGCTTTCGTCTTGTTCCCCCCAGTGTATTCAAGAGTCAGCTTGATGAGATCTTGTTCCACCTCATCTACCCGAACTCCGTTGGGCGGGAAGTTTACGTATCGACCGCAAAGGCCGATGGGACGCTTGGCGTCGAGATCGACGTTGGTTATCTCGACTCCGGTGCTCATTACCACCGCCCGTTCTACGACATTGCGTAGCTCGCGGACGTTTCCGGGCCACGAATGAATGCGAAGCTTGGACATCACATCATCTGAGAACCTACTCGCGACGCTGTGATGCATCTGAGCAAACTCTCCGAGGAAGTAATTGGCCAGTTCAGGGATGTCATCCCTCCGCTCACGAAGAGGAGCAAGAGCGATGTTGATGACATTGAGCCTGTAGTACAGATCCTGACGGAACGTTCCTTCCTTGACCTGCGCATCCAGATCCCTGTTGGTCGCCGCGATGACGCGGATGTCAGCAGTGAGCTCGTGGTTGGAACCGAGCCGACGAAACTTGCGTTCCTGCAGCAGACGAAGCAATTTCACCTGCATGCAAGTTGGCATTTCGCCGACTTCATCAAGCATCAGCGTGCCGCCGTTTGCCTCGGAAACAATCCCAGGACGATCCGTGGAGCCGGTAAAGGCCCCCTTCACGTGTCCGAACAACTCGGACTCAAGGAGCGTCTCAGGAATAGCCGCGCAGTTGAGGCCAACATAGGCCCCAGTCCGCCGCCTGGATCGCGCGTGGATGTATTTAGCAAGGACTTCCTTGCCGGTTCCGGTCTCGCCGGTCAGAACAACGGTACAGTCGCTCTGGGCAACTGAATCGCACAAGGCGATCGCCGCCTTAATCGAAGAGGAATTCCCGATTAGGGGCGGCATGGGGGTTTGAGCGGTAGCAACCGCTCTCATCGGTAAAACCCGAGCCTCTGCCTGTCCTAATTGAGACATAACTTCCTCCTCGTTATTGCCAATCTGCGATGTTGAATGTCAGAAGGTCTAAATCAACCTGCCGGTTAAGCCTAAGAGCGTAACGCAGGAGTATACGTCCAAACCCTTAGCTTAGTCAAGGCGTAAAATTGAAAAATTTTATTATGCAAAACCCTCATTTATATGGTATAATTTTGAGGAATTTATAAGACTTTCCGCATGTTAGAACATCGGAAGATTAACACCAATGACAAGACTTCACATCAAAGATACGGTTGATAAGGTCGGGGAATCAGTTCTTTTAAAAGGTTGGATTGAGGTGCGTCGCGATCATGGAAAACTGATCTTTTTTGATTTACGCGACAAAACCGGAATTATGCAGTTGGTGGTGAATCCAAAAGTTTCAGCAGAAGCCCACGAAGTCGCGCAACAGATCAGAAATGAATTCGTAGTTGAGGTGGAAGGAAAAATAAACCCGAGAGTTGAAAAGCAAATCAATCCTAATCTGCTCACAGGCAAAATCGAATTGGAAGTGACAAAACTTTCCATTTTGAACAAATCAGAACCAGTTCCAATTGCTGTTGATACAGATGGCCGGGAAATCGGTGAGGAATCAAGAATGAAATTTCGCTATCTTGATTTGAGACGGGACCGCATGAAAACCAATCTCATTGCCCGGCACCGCATTATTAAACATATTCGGGATTATCTAGATGCGCAGGGCTTTGCCGAAGTTGAAACCCCAATCTTAAGCAAATCAACTCCTGAGGGCGCTCGCGATTATTTAGTCCCTTCAAGATTACAGCCAGGAACGTTCTACGCGCTTCCTCAGTCACCACAACAATACAAACAACTCCTGATGGTTTCAGGACTAGAGAGGTACTTCCAAATTGCTAGATGTTTCCGAGATGAAGATACTCGCGGCGATCGGCAACCAGAATTTACTCAACTCGATTTGGAAATGAGTTTTGTTGAACGCGAAGACGTAATTGCTCTTAATGAAGCACTGTTAATTGATATCGTTACAAAACTTTTTCCAGAAAAGAAAATTCAAGAGCTCCCTTTCCCCCGTCTTTCATACAAGGAAGCGATGGAAAAATATGGAACTGACAGACCCGATTTAAGAAAAGACAAGGATGATCCTAATCTTTTGGCCTTCTGCTGGGTCATTGATTTTCCTTTCTTTGAAAAAAACGACGAAGGCGGCTGGACTTTCACTCACAATCCCTTCTCCGCTCCAAAACCTGAACACATGCAAGATCTTGTGAATCAGACAAATATTGAAAATATTTTAACCACTCAATATGACGTGGCTTTAAACGGCTTTGAAATCGGTGGAGGAAGTATCAGGAATCATCAACCAGATGCTTTACGAGCCGTATTCCGAATAATGGGCTTTGAAGACGAACGAATAGACAAAAACTTTGGTCATATGATTCAAGCTTTAAGTTTTGGGGCCCCTCCTCACGGCGGAATCGCTTGGGGCTTAGATCGATTAGTTACTTTGCTCCGCAACGAACCGAACATTCGTGAAGTCATCGCCTTTCCAAAAACCGGCGATGGCCGCGATTTAATGATGGACGGTCCCTCTGAAGCAACTCCTAAGCAGCTCAAGGAACTGCATATTAAGATTGAAAAATCTAAAAAATGACACCACTGCAATTCAAATTCGTAAGTACTTTAAGAATAGTTAGTCTAACCTTATCTGTAACCGCATTAATTATTCTTCTTGCTGAAGGATATATTCAAAGTGATTTTGATACTATCAGAGTAATTTTATTAGCAATTCTAGCCTGGAATATTATCTATTTTTATCTAAGCAAACCACAGCAACCAATTCCATAAACATGCCTATCGCAAAAAACCTAGAGAAACACCTGAAACAAAATAAAATAAAATACGAAATAGTAGAGCACCGAAAAGTTTTTACAGCTTTCGATTCCGCTGAAACCCAAGATCTAGGCTTAAACGAAGTTGCTAAGGGAGTTTTGGTCAAAGGGAAAAAGAATTTGTATATTGCCGTTCTGCCAGCCGGTTTTAACTGTGATTTCAAATCTTTGTCCAAGTTGGCTGCTGATAAAGTTTCAATGGCAAAGGAAAAAGATATCGTCCAGAAACTCAAGACCAAAATTGGCCTGATTGCTCCGTTCGGAAGTTTATACAACATTCCGGTATTTTTGGACAAAAAACTTTCCAAGAACAAAAAAATCAATATTCCGGCCGGCTCATATACGGAATCAGTTGTAATGTCTGTTGAAGACTATATTAAACTGGAAAATCCGGTGGGAGGGAATTTTTCCGTAAAGAAATAAAATGTCCGTAAAGGTTAAGATAGAACAATTCGAAGGGCCACTAGATCTCCTGCTTCAACTTATTGAAGAGCAGCAGATGGATATAACATCGGTTTCTTTGGCAAAGGTTACCGAACAGTTTTTGGATTACGTAAAAAACCTCCAGGTAAAAAATCCAATGGGTTTGGCAGATTTTTTGGTTATTGCGGCCAAGCTTTTGGTGATCAAATCCAAAGCTCT
>DASPKQ010000111.1:0-5825 GCA_035627995.1 Verrucomicrobiia bacterium
CCTGTAACTGTTCTCGGAACTCCGGATGCGAGTCCTGAATTAGAATTTTTGGTAAAGAATCAGCTGGTCAGTGCCGCAAGAATTCCTGCCGAGGTTGCATTTTTTGTTGAGTCGCTAATTGCTGGAAAAAAATTGACGAACCCGCAACAGGTTTTATCTGCTCTATCTGTTACAACAGTCGAAAAAGACCTGATGGAAGCTCTCGGAACACTCAAGCCTCCTGGTACCGTAAAAGTTCAAAATTACCAGGAGAATTAAGCTTAAAATCTGGGAAAAAGTGCGGTTGACACCAGATTCTCAACAGATTAATATTTAGTTACTTAATAGGAAATAAATCATGGCAAAAGATAAGAACCTAATTAACAAGCTCATGGGCACGCAGACGATGCAGCAAGACGACGAAGAGATGCAGGATGAACAGGATATGGTTGAGGGGACTGAAACACAATCATCACAAGAAGATTGGCTGTCCGAATACGAAGGACAATTGACCATCGACATGTATCAAACCAAAGACAATGTCGTAATCAAATCCACTATTGCCGGAGTCAAACCAGAAGACATTGATGTTACAATTGCTAATGACATGGTAACCATCCGTGGCGAAAGACGCCGAGACTTTGAAGCTTCAGCTGAAGATTATTTTTACCAAGAATGTTATTGGGGAAGTTTTTCCCGATCCGTAGTATTGCCTGTGGACGTTGATATTGAAAATGTTGCCGCTGACCTGAAAGACGGAATACTTACCGTTGTGTTGCCGAAAGCGGCAAAAGCCCGTGCCAAAAAGATCCGAGTAGGCGGCGGAATGTAAAAGAGATTTCGATAAACAGCCGGTAAGCGCCGGCTGTTTTTACTTCTTGATATTTTTACAATTTTCTGCCATAATAGATCATCAATCATATGGATATTTCAACACTGTCGAAACAGCTGAATATGTCAGTAGCGCAGCTGCGATCAAAAATGTTCGCGGCTGGTTTTCGCGTCTCTCCAAAAGCCAATAAGATTGATAATCAGTTGGCCAAGCAGGTATTAAACGCATTCAGTGAGAAGCCGAAGGTTACGGCAACGACCAGTGAGATTCCTAAAGAGATTAAATTGCCTAAAGTGCTTAGCGTGAAAGAACTGGCCTCCCGACTTAATTTAGACGTAACAGTAGTAATCAAAAAACTTATTCAAAATGGCGTTTTGGCAACTATCAATGAAGAAATTGATTATGACACCGCTGCCATAGTTGCAAGCGATTTAGGTTTTAATGTTTCGGAAGTTCAAGAGGCCACAGCCAAACTCGGACTAGGATACGTGGCCGAAGTTATGGAAAAAGAAGAAGCGGAAGACGCATCGAGCTTTGTGCCACGATCGCCGATTGTGGCTGTGATGGGACACGTAGACCACGGCAAAACTACTTTACTTGATTCGATCAGACAAACTAAGGTAGTTGAACAAGAAGCGGGTAGAATCACCCAACATATTGGAGCTTATCAAGTAGAGCATAAAGGAAAGAAGGTCACATTTTTGGACACTCCGGGTCATGAGGCCTTTGCTGCTATGCGAGCTCGTGGAGCCAATGTCACTGACGTCATTGTTTTAACGGTTGCGGCTGATGACGGAGTTAAACCCCAGACTATTGAGGTTATTAATCGTGCAAAAGTTACTGAGACTCCATTGATTGTGGCTGTAAATAAAATCGACAAGCCTGATGCAAACATCGAAAGAGTAAAAAAAGAACTTGCTGATTATGGGGTGTTGATAGAAGAGTGGGGTGGCAAAGTTCCGGTGGCAAAAATTTCGGCCTTGACCGGTCAGGGAGTTGATGAGCTTTTGGATTTGATTTTATTACAAGCAGAAGTTTTGGATCTTAAAGCTAATCCAAAAGGCCAAGTTTTAGGAACCGTCATCGAAGCTCATGTCTCAAGGACCTTGGGAGCTGTTGCAACAATTTTGGTTCAGAATGGAACCTTAGAATTATCCAGCATCGTTGCCGTAGGCAAGGCTTACGGTAAGGTTCGTTCAATGACTGATGCACTAGGAAGGAAAGTAAAGTCAGCTGGACCCTCAACTCCGGTTCAGATTACCGGTCTTTCGGAAGTACCCATGTCCGGTGATGTACTTAAAACTTACGAAAATTTGGATGAAGCAAAAGGAATGGCTTTGGCAGTCGTCAAATCTGAACGAGCCAAAAGAATTACCACAAGTTCTGTCCTAAGCGATATTAAAGAACTAACTTTGATTATTAAAGTTGACGTTAAAGGATCACTCGAGGCCATTAATGAAGCCTTAAATAAACTAAAGAATGCAGAAGTGAAATTGAATGTCCTTGAAGAAGGAGTGGGTGAAATAAACGAAAATGATGTCTTACGCGCTTCTTCCGGACATGCCGTAATCATCGGTTTCCACACCAGAATGAGCCCCCAAGCTGCACGCTTGGCGCAAGGCAAGCAAGTTCCAGTTAGGCTTTATGACATTATTTATGAACTGATCGAAGATTTAACAAAGCAAGTGGTTGAGATGATGACTCCAGAAGTTTTGCGCACTGATTTGGGTCGGGCAAAAATATTGGCGGTTTTTAGAACGGAGAAAGAAAAGATGATTGTCGGAGGCACAGTTGCCGAAGGTAAGATCAAAGACGGCTCGCTTTTTGAAATTAAGCGAGGCGAAGAGATTGTGGGCAACGGAAAAATCCTCGAGCTGCAACAGAATAAGATTAAAACCAAGGAAGTACTCAAGGGCACTGAATTTGGAATGAGTGTTAAGGCTGATCCAAAAATTGTGGATGGCGACATTTTAATCGTGTACGAAGAAAGCGTCCGTAAAAAAACTTTGTAAAAATATGAGCAGAAGAAGCGAAAAAATAACATCAGTTGTCCAAAAATTTCTAGGACCCCAGTTGCAGCATCTTGAGCTGCCTTTTTTAACTACAATAACCAGAGTCGAAGTTTCTGAAGACTTAAAATACGCTAAGGTTTGGATTTCTGTTCTCCCAGCCGGAGAAGAAAATGAAAAGCAAATCTTGGCAACTCTTAAGGAAAATATTTATGATCTTCAAGGTGGGCTCAACCGAAAAATGGAAACAAAGATAACTCCAAGAATTTCATTCGCTGTTGATCACTCGGGCGAGTACGCTTCCCATATCAGCGACCTTATAAAGAAGACACATGAAGAAGAATAAAAACGCACTTCAATTTAAGAAAGCATGGGATTTAATCAGTAAATCTCAATCTTTTTTTCTGACCACCCACGAGGGAACTGACGGGGATGACCTTGGGAGTCTGTTAGCCGTAAAAAGAGTTCTGGAGTCAAAAGGGAAAAAAGTTACCGCCGCAGTCGTTGGCGGAATTCCTCCAACCCTGAGATTCTTGCCCGAATCCAATACTTTAAAAGAAGGATATATTGATGGGGAATACGACTTAGTTCTAACATTCGGCTGTGCTCACCTGAGCCGTCCTGGAATGCCTCAGTTGCACACGCTTAAAGTTTCCACAATAAACTTTGATCACCATCAGGATAATTCTTTTTTTGCTACGGTTAATGTCGTGGATACTGACACCGCTGCCGTAGCGGAACTCGTTTATTACTTCCTCCAACATAATGACGAACAGATCGACCACCTTATTGCTACCTATCTCCTGTCCGGAATTTTCTGGGATACAGGCGGGTATAAGCACGATAACACTTCTGCGGATGTTTTAGAGGTTTCGGCGGATTTATTGAAGAAGGGCGCTCGGATAGATAAAATCGCCACTTTTATATACGGCCAGAAAAGCCCCAAAACAATCAAAGCTTGGTCTCGGGCAATAGAAAATCTTCGTTTTAATCCCGAAAAAAAATTGGTTTACTCGGTTCTGACGGAAGATGATTTTAAGGAGATTGGAGCTGATCAAGAAGACCTTCAAGGAAAAGTCTTAATTGAATTGCTCAACCATGTTCCGGAAGCAAAGTATGTTCTGCTGCTAAAGGAATCTAAAGGATTCGTTAAAGGCAGTCTTCGATCTGAACCATACAAGAATATGGATGTTTCTGAAATCGCTCGCGCTTTCGGCGGAGGGGGACACAAACTTGCGGCAGGCTTTAGGATTAAAGGGAAATTGGTTAAGTCCGGCAAATCTTGGGAAATAAAATAGTATTTAGCGCTTATAAATTGGATTGGTAATAGTACCTGTGATAAAATGATATTCGAAAAGCATGGCTAAGAGACAAAAAGAACAAAATTACGATTACGCAAAACGACCGCAGCTGAATTTAAGGAAAGAAACAAGAATTGGTGTGGCTGTGGTTGTTTTTTTATTGCTCGCGGTCCTCTTTGTATTGAGCTTAAGCGGATCAGCCGGAACGTTCGGACAAATTGCCAACCAAGTGATGCGTTTAGCTTTCGGCTGGATGGCCTACGGCGTCCCTTTGGTTTTTGCCATGGTCGCGTTGGCTTTAATCAGGCAGCCGCGTGAAGAAGGGGATAGTGTTTCGACCCATGCTTATGTAGGTGCGATTTTAACTGTTCTGGCCTTAACTGGACTATTGCATCTTTTGGCAATGGGATCAGATATTGAGCAGGCTTTTCAATTAGCCAAAGAAGGCCGAGGCGGTGGATACCTTGGAGTGCTAACTAGTTACCCGTTACTTAAGCTTATGGGAATTGTGGCATCTTATGCCGTTGTAGTTGCTGGATTAGTTGTAGCGTTATTTGTGACATTCAATATTTCATTCCTTGATTTATTAAGAAGAGCCAAAACACAAGAAGATCCAACTAAAGTAAAACCAGCTGGAGCGTTGAAGATCAACAATGCCGCCCAAACTGGATTTACCAAAGATTCAGTCAGTGAAGCCAACAAGGCAGTGAATAAATTGGAACCGGTTGTGAACCATTTACGAGAGACACCTCCTGCGGACATTAAAGTCAAGCTGGCTCGGCAAGGTGAAGATAAGAACTGGAAATTTCCAAGTCTTGAATTGCTTGAAGACGCTAAAACTAAAGTTGACTCCGGAAACATTGAAGCAAATGTTTCGATTATTCAGAAGTCTTTGGCTGATTTTGGGATCGAAGTTGAAATGGGTGAGGTTAATGTTGGTCCGACAGTTACTCAATATACTTTCAGGCCGGCGGTCGGGGTCAAATTGTCACAAATTGCTGCTTTGCAAAATGATTTGGCTTTAGCCCTTGCGGCAAGTCCTGTGCGTATGGAGCTGCCGATTCCCGGAAAAGCCTTAGTTGGAATTGAAGTTCCCAACAAAGCCAATGCCATTGTACGCATCAAAGAAATTTTAGGTAGCAACGATTTTGTAAATCACGCTTCCAAATTGGCATTTTCTCTTGGCCGAGATGTTGCGGGCCATCCCATTGTTGCAGATTTATCAAAAATGCCTCACTTGCTTATTGCTGGTGCCACGGGTAGTGGAAAATCCATTAGTATCAATTCATTTCTAGTCAGCCTTTTGTACCGAGCAACCCCCTCAGATGTAAAAATGATTTTGATCGATCCAAAAAGAGTAGAGCTTTCCCTTTATAATGGACTTCCACATTTGTTGACTCCTGTTGTCACTGATCATCAGCAAGCTGTTAACGCATTACGATGGACAGTCATGGAAATGGATCGAAGATACAAATTGCTGTCTGAAGTACACAAACGAAATATTTCCGAATACAATTCGAGCGCCCCTACTCGAATGCCTTACATTGTTGTGGTCGTTGATGAACTGGCGGATTTAATGGCAGTTGCTCAAAAAGATGTGGAAGCTGCGATTGTACGATTGGCGCAAATGGCCCGAGCTGTCGGTATCCATTTGGTTGTGGCAACGCAAAGACCTTCGGTGGATGTTATTACCGGACTGATTAA
>DASPKQ010000112.1:0-17983 GCA_035627995.1 Verrucomicrobiia bacterium
CAGGCGTTATCCATCATAGAAGGCATAAAAAAGAGTATGGTTATTACAGAACGTAAAGGCCGCCAAACGGTCCAAAGGATAACTAATCCTTATATGTACAAAAAAATCGATACTTATAAGCCATTATTCCACTAACTATGCAAAAAACCGATCCAGCAATTTTTAAGGCTTACGATATTCGGGGTATTTATCCAGAACAAATTAATGAAGACACTGTTTACCGTACCGCACAGGCCTACGCTAAGTTTGTAAGTCCTAAGGTGGTGGCTTTAGGTCGGGATGTTCGTTTGTCAGGCGAAAAGCTATGGGAAGCTGCCAAGAATGGTTTAGTTGACCACGGCGTAGATGTAATCGATGTTGGCGTTATTTCGACGGACATGCTTTATTTTGCTGTAGCCAATTACAGATATGACGGTGGTATTACAATTTCAGCTTCTCACAATCCTAAAGAATATAACGGCATGAAATTGGTTCGAAAAGATGCCATTCCAATTTCCGGAGATTCAGGGATCAAAGATATTAAAGATATGGTCCTGGCGGAATACGCTTATAAATCCGACATTAAGGGAAATGTTGAGACAAAAGATATTCTGCAAGATTATTTAGACAAGTGCTTGTCAGTTATTGACGTCAAATCAATTCAAAATTTCAAAGTTGTTGCCAACGCTATGTTTGGACCAGCGGTCCAGAACGTTATGAAAATGAATTTGCCAATCGAGTTGATTCCACTCAATGAAGTTCCAGACGGGAATTTCCCGAAAGGACAACCTGATCCACTTCAGGAGCAAAATAGGGAAGAGACAATAGAATTGATAAAAGAAAAGCAAGCAGATTTCGGTGTGGCCTGGGATGCGGATGCCGATCGCTTTTTTCTTTTCGATCAAAACGGACGTTTTATTCCTGGTTATTATATTACAGCTTTTTTAGGAGAATATTTTGTCACAAAGAATTCCGGCGGCAAAGTCATTTTTGACGCCAGACTTACTTGGGCTAATCAGGAAAAGATTCGAGATGCTGGTGGCGTCCCTATCGTCAACAAGGCGGGTCATAGTTTTTTTAAAGAAAGAATGCGGCAAGAGGATGCTTTGTTTGCCGGGGAAATGAGTGGCCATTTCTACTTTAAAGATTTTTTTTATGCTGATAATGGTTTGATTCCATTTTTGATTCTGTTGCAGATTTTTTCCGAAACGGGAAAGAGCGTGGCCGAAATATTCGAACCTTATTTTGAAAATTATCCAATTTCCGGAGAACTGAACAGCAAACTTTCTGATCCTTCTCAGGTTAAATTTATCCTCGACCGTATTGAAGCTCAGTACGCCGGATCAAGAATCGATAAAATCGACGGCTTGTCGATTGAATTCGCAGACTGGCGCGCGAACATTCGAGGCTCCAACACTGAGCCCGTAATTCGCCTGAATGTTGAGGCGAGAAGCCCCAAGGTGTTAAGAGAAAAAACTGGCGAGATTCTGACAATTATTAAAGGATAAACAAAACTGCGCATCAAGCGCGGTTTTTTGTTTTCAAAAAACGACCCCGGTCCTTCGTGCGAAGGATCGGGGCGGCATGTGCGGGGCGTTCTCCAGATGAGAGGCTAGGCGACCTTTGGGAAAGGGAGGAGATTGTCGAGCTTGCGCGGAGTAGACTCTTGGATCTGGTCGTCGGAGATTCCGACGCAGCCTGCTCTCTTCACGAGTAAGTGGAGACACATCTCGATGCTGGGCAGGGGTTTTCCATCCGTGCAAAGTCCGCAGTCTTTGACGTTCGTCCAGGTGCGGATGTAGGCTAGGTCGAAGGGGACGTCGCCGAAGTCGACGTTGATGCTGTTCGGATTGGCTGGGCTGATCTCGGCAGGGAAGGCGGTTTGAGCGATCGAGCCAACCAGAATACATGTCAACAGATTGTTTGCGGCACTCTGGCTTGTGCATTCTATCCAGATGCGCATGGGTCCTCCAGTGGGTTGTCCAACCGTTTATAATGGTCCTAAAGCTTAGGACAGATAAGCGTACTCCCGCCCAAAGCTCGTGTCAATCGTTTGGTTTCGTTAAGTGCGGCCATTAGAAAAAGCCAACAATTTGGTTGGCCTTTTATAATAGTCCCACTTTTTCTTTAACTTCTCTCAAGGTCTGATCAGCAACAACGGCAGCTTTCTTTGAGCCGGCGGTAAAGATTCTCTTTACCTGTTCTTGATCTTTATTTAGTTGCTGCTTTTTGTTTCTCATTTCTTCAAAGTATTTAGCGATAACGTCAGCTAAAGTATTCTTTAATTCTGAGTATTTAATGGTGTTATCATTATACTCCTTATTAAACCGATCAACCAATTCAGCCGACCCAAAGTGTCTTAGAAGCTCAAACAAATTAGAAACTCCCTTGGGCATTTCACCTTTGGGTGCATCTGTTGCGGTTACTGCTTTTGAAAGTTTCTTTTTTATAATTGCCGGGTCTTCAAAGATATTAATGGTAGAATTCGGTTCGCTTTTGCTCATCTTGCGAGTCGGATCTATCAGACTCATGATGCGCAAGGGTTTTTTGATGTAAGGTTTGATTTCCTGGAACGTCTCACTGAATTTATTGTTGAATTTTTTAGCAATCGTGTTAGTCATTTCCAAATGCTGCACCTGATCATGTCCAACCGGCACATACTGAGGTTTATAGAGCAAAATATCAGCGGCCTGAAGTACAGGGTAATCAAAGAGACCTACGTTGATGTTTGCCTTTTGTCTACTGGCCTTATCTTTATATTGAGTCATCCGTTCCAGTTCACCCATAGGAGTGATGCTATTAAATATCCAGGCGAGTTCGGAATGAGCTGGAATTTCTGATTGTATAAACAAGGTGCATTTTAAAGGATCGAGGCCAACGGCCAAAAAAGTTTCTGCCAGATCTAGAATTTGCTGGTGTTTTTTCTTGGGTTCATAATCTTCCGTCAAAGAATGCAGGTCCGCAATAAAAAAATAGCAGTCGTATTTATCCTGCAATTCAACGAAGTCTTTAAGGGCGCCGAGATAGTTGCCGATGTGCATTTCTCCCGTTGGTTGTATTCCAGAAACAATTCTTTCTTTCATGAAATTAATTATAGCGCCTTTTGCTTCTTTTTGCTACACTTTCATTAACAAAGGAGGGCACACCATGCCTAAAGTGGTTAGCACTCCGAACGGTTACCAAACGATTCTAACCGAGGAGGAACACGAAGCAATTCGGAAAGCTGCCGAGAACAAGAAGTTCCGACTCAATCACGAGAAACGGTTGATCTGTAGGAAGTGTGGCGAACTGGCTTTCAGCGTTGAGGTTGAGCACACTGCTCTAGTCGATGACGATACACCGGAAATCGCCACCTGGTCCGAAGCCAAGCTCCGTCAGGAAGTTTTGACCCACCGCGTCGGTTACTGCCTGTTTTGCGACGGGTATCCCGACCTGATTGGTCTTCCTGTGGCACTGCTCGGCAGTTTCCACAACAAGCCCAACTAAGGCGAGGGACAAAAAAGGCCCCAGCACCATCAAGTGCGAGGCCTTTTCTCTTTTTTCAAATTACATTTCGATGACAACAGGTAGGATCATTGGACGGCGTTCTGTTCTTTGGAACAAGAAGTCACCGATTTGATCGCGGACTTCGGAGCGGATGAAAGCCCAGTTGGGCTCATTGTGCTTGAGCTTGCCTTTGGTTTCAACAATCTTTCTCACCTCATGCTTAACTTCTTTAAGCAAGTCTTCTGAACTCTTCATGTAGATGAATCCCCGGGAAATGATATCCGGTTGCTGCAAGAGCTTGCCGTTCTGTTTGTCGATAACCATAATCACAACAAACATTCCATCCTTACTCATAACTTGTCGGTCACGAAGCACGACTTCTCCCACATCGCCAACCCCCAAACCGTCAACGAAAACGTAGCCGGTTGGAATTTTTGCATCGGAGATTCGAACTCCGGCAGTTGAAAGCTCTAACATTTGTCCGTTGTCCAAAACAAAGATGTTTGGTTCCGGGACACCAACACTTTTAGCCAGTTCACCATGGGCAAGCAACATATGGTGTTCGCCGTGAATAGGCATAAAGTACATCGGTTTAGTTAGAGAAACCATCAATTTCAAATCTTCTTGATAGGCGTGTCCAGATGTGTGGATGTCCAGAATCTTTTGATAAAGAACCTTGGCCCCCAATCGAGCCAAGTTAGAAAGAATCGACGATACAGCTCGTTCGTTTCCCGGAATTGGAGAAGCGGATACGACACAAGTATCACCTTTTTTGATCTCTATGGTCTTGTGTTCGCCGCGGGCAATACGGGCAAGAGCTGAAGCTTCTTCTCCCTGTGAACCAGTAGTCAAGATTACTACTTGATTGTCAGGAAGTTTTCTAGCCTGTTCCATTTTGATGATCATGTTCTTGGCCGGAAGCTTGAGGTAGTTCATGCTCAAACAAATTTCCACGTTATTAACCAGAGATCTTCCGGTAATAACCAGCTTGCGGTTGCTCTTATGTGCAGCGTCAATGACTTGCTGAACACGGGATACCAAAGTAGAGAAAGTCGCAAAGATTACTCGTCCTTTAGCGTCAGCCATAATTCGGTCTATAGTATCTCCAAGTGTTTTTTCTGACATGGAGTAACCCGGCTTTTCAGCGTTAGTAGAGTCGCTCATTAAAAGCGCAACACCTTCGCCGCCGAATTTGGCCAGTTTGTCGAATTCCGTTGGTCTGCCGTCCACTGGAGTGTGGTCGAACTTCCAGTCAGTGGCATAGACCAATAATCCTGCCGGAGTATTGATGGCTAAACCAACTCCGTCCGGAATGTTGTGATTGATTCTGAAGAATCGAATCCTAAAATTGCCCAAGGTCAAAACATCGTCCTTGTTCAATTCGTGAATTTGAGAACGACCAAGCAAGTGGAATTCTTCCAATCGCTTTTTGATAAGTTCGCCGGTCAGCTTCATGGTGTAAATTGGCGGATCTCCAATCTTTGGCAAGATGTAGGGAACAGCGCCAATGTGGTCCAAGTGACCGTGGGTGATAATTACTCCTTTAATACGCTTCTTGTTTTCTTCAAGATATTTCGTATTAGGGATAATGTAGTCGATACCGGGCATGGTTTCGTCAGGGAAGCCTAAACCCATATCAATGACCAAAATGTCGTCACCATATTCCATGATGGTCATGTTTTCACCGACTTCTTCAATACCGCCCAAAGGGATAACCTTTAAAACGTTTTTTGAATCAGTCTTTGGTGTGGTGGTCTGTACAGCCGGTTTGTCAGCGACTCGCGGAGCAGAAGCAGACCTTCGCAATAAAGCCATTATAAAAAACCTTACAATCCCGCTGTGTTTTACGGGATATTAATATTTATATAAGTAAGCTTGGGCTAAGGCGAGACCTTAGGGCACCAGCGGCTTAATTAACACAAAATAATCAACAATAAATTAACTATTTTCTATTAATTAATCGCTCAACCGACCGTTTTTGTTTCGTTTTCGCCTTATTAAGGGTAGAGACAGTATACTGCAAAAAGCTTACGTTGTCAATGATTATTTTAAGCCTATTTTCTTTTCAACTCGGTCCATTCGTCTTTGTAATTCTTTTACTTCAAACTTGTAGGCTACATGATCGAGTTTTAGCTCAATTTTCTCTAACCTTTCTTCTACATTTTCGAATCTACGATCAACTCCATCAAATCCAGCTTTGACCATTTTAGCCAAGCTTTCCAAAGATCGTGCTACCGAGGTAATTGTAATTTTTGATTTAATCATAAGTTGAGAATTTATCTTAAAATCTAAAAATATAGGTGTCAACGATAAAAAGTTGGGGATAAGAAAAGGCGGCGAGGTTTTTAAGCTCGCCGCCATGGAAGTGTCCGAATTGCTCGGACTTAAGGTGGGATGAAGAGGCTACGAAGCGTTGCCGGTGGTGCCCGTGGCAGCCGGTTTCCTGACGACCCGCGCCTTCTTGATGCGGGAACGATGGATCACCGTGATCTGCCCGTTCGCCGTGACCTTCGCCGTGCCTGCCTCGAACGTGCAGGTGAGGTTGGCGTCAGCCGGAGCGATGTAGCGGGTACCTTCGATGGTGAGAGTCGCGACCGGAGCGTCGGGGTTCGACGCCACGAGACGCGGCATCTGCGCGATCGCCGGAGCCGGCACCGGTTCCGTCGGGGGAATCGGCTGTTGCGTTGCGATCGGTTCGAATCGACCGCCGCGATACCGAGTGCCGGAGCGCAGATCGTTGCCGCATTCCTGCGACCACGTCTGCATCGTGGGTTCTTCGCCGTTGATGCGGACCATGGCCTGGAATCCGGGTTCACCGTTGTAGTTTCGCGGAACCCAGGAGCCGCCGCGGTACATGGTTTCCCATGGCCCGAAGAGGCGACCACGCTGGATGGGCCCGACGATTTCGACGCGATCCCAAGATGGGGTCACGCCGCGCGCATCAGTGTAGGAACGCGCCGCCACTTCGCGAGTCCGTTGCCGGATCGCGTCATGGTCATCGCTGCTCACACCGCCGGCGACAACGGGCGGGCCCGAGGTGATCGGGTTCGCATGAAGCGCTGGATTGAACCGACCCAAGAAGGGAAGGTTGGTGTGGTTCCGACGGGCGAGGTACGCGAGGATCCCAAGCGGTACGAGAAGCAGCAGAAGCCACCAGTAATTGAAACCGCTTCCGGCCTGCTCGTTGGTCACGCTGGGGATGACGTAGGTCTGCGGCGCGGTCGCGTCGGTGGGGTTTTCGCTCGGCATGCTGGCTGGAACGCTCTGGATGACCGCCTTGATATCTGGCGTCACCCGAAGCTTGTCGCCGCCGATGCCGTTAATCGGAACGGGGTAGATCAGCACGTTCGTTTTTCCCGGTCCTTCCCGCTTGACCCGTCCTTGCTCTTCGAGCCAGGGGTTGAGCTTGAGGAGCTCTTCCCACTGTGCGCCCTTGAGCGCCCAGAGTGTGTCGTTCTGTCGAACTGAGTACCACTCTTCGGTCTGACCGAACGCGGTCAGGGGTACTGCGAGGATCGCAAGAACGACGAGGATCCCAAACCTGTTCTTCATCCTTTGCCCTCCTGGACATTGGAGTTTACTAGTTGCTGGCAGGGAATCTGTCAGCGAACTATATCAAAATTTGTTTCGATACAGATCGCTAGTAGCTTCTCCTGAAAAAGCTAAAAACGAATATTGAATTTAATATAGAATTATACTCCTTTTTTGGCATTTTGTCAATGCTTAGGCTAAAGGGCTAAAACATAATAAAAGCCCGTATGTACGGGCTTTTATTATTACTTACTACATCAAATTTTAGGCCTTTTTTGAACCGCCTTTTTTCCATGGCACGGACTTCAAAAGTGGTAAATATAAATCTTCATTTTCGGGTACTTCAAAAGATGAATAAGGTTTTTTGCCCGGTTTAAACTCTATTGTAAATTCTACGAAAGGAATATCTGTAATTAATGCTAGGGGAGTCCTCTCGAAACCCTCACCCATAACCGCCACCGCGGCGGCAGCCAGTCCATCGGCAAGATTGGATTGAGTGATACCTCGCGCAATTCTCTGTTCTTTGTTCAGGTAACGGTAGTCTTTTATTGGTTTAAAGCCTGAATGACCAAGAGAGATTCCCAACACGCCTCTTCGGAGCGGAAGTGAATGCGAATCAGTGATCAATACCCCGACATTTTTTATTTCGTAATGTTTGCGTAAGGCTTCTGCAATTTTTTTAGCCGCATCATTAGGTTTTTTTGGCCAAAGAATGTAATAACCTTTTTTCTTATTTTTATCAACGCCTGCCGAAGGGATTAATAAATTATTTTTAATGGTAAGGATAGCATGTCGGTGAGGGACTAGTTTACGATCCAAATACCTTTCGGCTTCCTGTTTAATTAAGTCGTCCCGCTTTGGAAATTTGGAAACGGGAATAACTTGTCCTTGCCAGTAGGAGACTACTTTCGAAGTTACAGCAAGAATGGAATTTTCTGGGATATTTTTTATGGAATTAAAAATCACGCCAAGCAGATCATCTTTGGGTGGATTAAGTCTTCTAGTTTTGATAGATTGGATTCGCATAATAAAAACTGCCGGGTAAGGCAGTGGTTTATTGTGAAAGATTTATCAATTGCTGTCTCAGTTCTTTAAATTTTCCTTCATCTTGCTCGTTTGTATACGCTTCAATGGCGGCTAAGATTTGTGGTATTTGAGCTTCATCCGCATAAGCAAAACCACTAAACGAAGCGCCTCTGACATTGAAAGCAGTTTCGAGCTTATTGAATCGATCAGGATCACCAGAACGTAAGTCCATCAAAGCCTGGTATATCGCTTCTCGACCGGGTTCTTCTTTAATGCGTTCCAATTCTTTATTAGGCGCGTATTCACCTTTTGCGACATCACCAAATTCTGCAGAGACTCGAAGTTTATCTTTATTAACCTCGGGTTTGTTCATTTGGGCGTTTTCCTTCATTCTTGCCGCTCTCTCTTCTAATGAAATCCCCATATTGAAAAGTTAATTTTTGGTGCCGCGGAGAGGAGTCGAACCTCCATGCCCTTGCGGGCGTACGCACCTGAAGCGTATGCGTCTGCCAGTTTCGCCACCGCGGCGCGTCGTCGCACTCTGGTCGAACCTTCGCGATCCGCCAACTGGCGGATACGCTACGGTCGACATGGTGCTCCTCTCGCAAAAACTGTTCTCGGCGCTTTGCGCCTCCGACTCAGTTTTTGCGGGTTAGTTTATATAGTTTATCAGGAAGTACAATACAAAGACAATTGTTATTTAGTTTCGATGTACCAGTTACGAATGTCTGTAAACCGCTCCGAAGGATGGATAATTGTTTCAAGTTCAATTCCCTTAACTTTTTTTGGAACGTTGTAAACGTACACTGCACTATCCAAAAATATTGCTGGAATTTCATTGGTAATAATATTTTGGAACTGCATGTAATTTTGAGTTCGGATATTTACGTCATCGGTTTGACGGGCTGCGGTCAGAAGCCGGTCGACTTCCTGATTTGTAAATCCGGAAAGATTAAGGCCCGGATCCCGCGATTGTGAGGAATGCCAGAAAGCAAAAGGATCTGGATCCGCTCCGGTATTTTCAGAGAACAAAAGTACATCAAAGTTTCTCGGTCTAATGTATTGCTGTTCCAAATCAGAAGAAGACACGATAACCAAATGGACATTTGCTCCTACGCGTGACCATTGGCTCTGCAGGATTTGAGCGGTCTTGATATTCAAAACAAAGTTGTTTGTGGCCAAAGTGAATTCCAACGGTTTCTTATTCTTCATGCGGACATTGGCTTCCGGATCCATGAGCCATCCAGATTTTTCCAAAATACCAACTGCCTCATCAATGTCAGCGTGAGTCCGTTCTTTAATTTCGGGATTGTATCCAAGATTGCCTTCAAGAATAGGGCCAAACGCCTGCTTAGCGTAGCCTAAATAAACTTCATTGATAATTTGTTCCCGTTCCGTGGAAAGCCAAAGAGCTTGGCGCACTGCCTTATCCTGCACGATAGGGCTTTTTTGAAGATTAAAGAAAGCGGCTTGATACTGCGGTAGGTTTATTTTGAATTGGTTGTAGCGCGAGGAAGGTTGAATAAAAGCTTTTTTATCAAACGGTACGTAACCTAAGCCATTTATTTCCTTGGCCTGATAGGCTGCAACCAACGCATCATAGTCGTTATAGAATTTAAGGTTGAGGCGATCAATGTAAGGCTGTCCCTCATGATAATTTTCATTCGATCGGAGGGAAATTGATTTGATAGTGCCATCGCTAGTTTTTTTGATTTCACGCAAGGCATACGGTCCGGAACCAATTGGTCTTAAATTATTATCAGAAAGACGAAAGTTTAACGGAGAAGTATTTTCCCAAATATGTTTGGGCAATATCCCTACCGTGAAGTTGGTTATAAATGATGCGGAAACCTCTCTTAGGGTAAAGCGAAGAGTGAGATCATCGATTTTTTCAACCCGTACTCGGCTCCAATTGGATCGAAGAGGAGATTCATAATCTTGATTTTGAATCACGCCAATTGTAAAGATCACATCATCGGCCCTAAGTGGCTTTCCGTCATGCCACACTAGGTCCGGTTTAAGTCTCAATGTAAAAATTTTCTTGTCCGCGGATACTTCTGGAAGATTCAAGGCAAGATCTGGGACTAGTTTAAGGTCCTTATCGAATTTAAGAAGCTGGCCGTAAACGAGACGAGCCAGATCAGTGTCCACGCTTGAAGCAGGAGCCAATACCGGATTGATGAATCGTGGCTGTCCGACCAGACCTTCCACATGTTCGCCGCCATAATCTGGCAGGCCATTGTCGATTGATTCAGTGCTTCCGAAAATTAAAAATCCGCCGGACGTTAAAAAAAGTGCGGCGAAGATGATGGTTAGGAGTACGTCCCGTCCAGTAAAGTTTTCAAGAATATGCGGGATTTGCGCCTTACGTAAGTTCGGGAGCAATTTGAGACCCTGCCACGAATTCCTAAAAAAGTTTCCCAAATTGTGAACGAAATTTTGCATTTGAAAGCGTTCTACTTAAAGAACAGTATGGCTACGCTTAATCCAATAAATACTATTGCAAGAACGATAGTAAGATAGTGGATGCCTTTAGCCAAACCGCGCTTCGATCGGTAAACTCCGCCTTCGCCTCCAAACACCGTAGAAAGTCCGCCTTCTCGTTGCTGAAGCAGAATGCTGATGATGAGCAAGACGTTTACACCGATAAGTGCGAAAGTCAGGATATTTGAAATATTTTCCATATCAGATTAGATATATTTAACTCACGTATTGTGCCAGAAATGAATTGATTGGTCAACCGGTAATCAGATTGATGCTTTCAATTTTTCGGCAAGCTTGGAACCGATAACTTCCGAAATTTCCGTTAAGCTTGCTTCTCGAATTTTTTGGGGTGACCCAAATTTTTCCAGAAGCATTCTTTTTTTGGCCGGTCCTATCCCTTGGATTTGATCTAACAAGGATCTTATAGCTCCCCTTGATCTGAGTTTGCGGTGGTAAGTGATGGCGAACCGATGTGCTTCGTCCCGGATTCGCTGAAGCAAAAAAAGAGCAATCGAGCTTTTAGGAAGAATTATTGGAGTTGATTGGCGTGGCAGAAAAATTTCTTCCAATCTTTTAGCCAGTCCGATGATTGGGATTTGCAGATTGTAAGTTTTAAGCACAGAAACTGCAGTAGAAAGTTGGCCTTTGCCTCCATCAATCAATATTAAATCAGGTTTTGCCCAAACTTTCTCTTCACTGGACCCGGGTAAGTGCTTGAATCGTCGCAATAACATCTCCTTCATCATGGCAAAGTCATCGGGAGTGTCTTTAATATTAATTTTAAATTTGCGGTATTCTGCTTTTTGCGGTTTGCCAAAATCAAACACGATCATTGATCCTACAGCATTTGTTCCTTGAATGTTCGAGATATCAAATGCTTCAATTCGGGCCGGTAATGATTCAAGGTTCAGCACTCTTTGTAGTTCTTTAAGAGAACTCATTAATCTTGCTTCCTCTAATAAGTGCTTGTCTGATTGCGATTCCAAATATTGTTTGGCGTTTTCCGTGCCAAGTTTTAACAGTTGGAGCTTTGGTCCTCGCGTTGGGACAATAAATTTGGGTTTGCGTCCTATTTTTTCTAGAAACAGTTTGTTGAGTTCTGTTTCGTTAATTTTTCCGGGTAGCATTATTTCCTTTGGTAGGTTGCTCGATTCCAGATAATATCGAGTCAAAAAACTTTCCATGATTTCCGAGCCTTCGCTTTGTTTGGTGTTTTCAAGGATAAAATTTTCTTTTTGGGTAAGTTTGCCTTCGCGGATGATAAAGAGATTGATACTTGAAACGCCATCCATATATAGCGAAAAAACATCCTGACTGACTTTGCTGGTGTATACCAATTTTTGCCGTTCCAACACACGGTTTAAAGCAAAAATTTGGTCACGAACTCTGGCTGCCCGTTCATATTGTTTGTGTGCAGCCAAATATTTCATTTGTCCCTGAAGCTCTTTAAGGACTTCGATCTGGCGACCTTCCAAAAAACTGATTATTTTATCGATTGTATGTTTGCGATATTCTTCTGGAGATATTTTTCCGATGCAGACTCCAGGGCATTTTTGGATATGATAAAAAAAGCAAGGTTTGGTTCCGACTTTGTCATTGGCGCAATAAGGGAATATTCTTCGAATCATCCGGAGTGTTTCCTTTATGGAGAGTGCCGAGGTATAAGGACCAAAATATTTAGCTTTACGGTCAGTTGGTTTGCGGTCGTATTCAATCGTGGGAATTTCATCTTGCAAATTGATTTTGATGAACAAGTAATTTTTGTCATCTCGAAGCCGAACATTGTATTTGGGCTTCAACTGTTTTATGAAATTATTCTCTAAAACTAAACTTTCAACTTCATTATCTGTAACCACATAATCAAAATCTGCTATTTGCCCAATCATCAATTGTATTCTGGTATCGCGTTTATCATCGTCTTTAAAATATGAAGAAACCCGGTCGCGCAGTCGAACGGCTTTGCCCACATACAAAACCATGCCGGAGCTGTCTTTAAAGATGTACACTCCGGATCGCTTGGGAAGTTCTTTAATTTTTTCTGATAACACTTTGGACATGGTTGTATTATAGCCTAATGGTGCCGTTTATTGTGAAGCAATAGGATGAGTCTTGAGGAGGAATCATGAATTGGAAAGAGGTTCAAGAGGCGGTTGCTGAGCAGAAGCGAACCATTCTGCTTTACGGTGAGATTGATGGCGAAATGGATGTAAAGGTCAAGAAGGCCCTGACCTACTTCAATCTTCAATCGGCGGAGGAAGTGACCATGTTCATTGACTCCGGAGGCGGGAAGATCGCTAATGCTTTCTCGATTTACGACTGCATTAGGTCGTCGAAGGCTCCAGTCAAGGCCGTGGTCATGGGGAACTGTTTCTCTGCTGCCGTGACCGTGATGTTAGCCTGTAACACCCGAATCGCGACCCGCCATTCCTTCGTTATGACGCATTTCGTTCGTAACAGATGCGTAGAGGTTTTCTGTTCTGATACCGATGAGGAAGCCGAACGGCGGATGTTCGAGGCGTCGCGGAAGAATGCTGCCGCGATTGTCAAAATATATTGCGAACGAACCGGCTGCACTCCTGAACGAGCTCGGGATCTAATGAAAAGAGGAGAGCTGGTTGAGATCAAGTACAGTGCTGATGAGGCAAAAGAGCTTGGCTTCATCACGGAGGTCGTTGATACTTACCCGTACCTCTGACCTCTTGTCGCGCTAGCCTGGCAAGCCGGTCTTTTCGCAAGACTCTTGCCAGGGCGGTTTTTTTTGTTTATGCTATTGCATTCCATTACCAGACGCCCGGAATGGGCTCAAAGATCAGGAGGATCAGGTATGGCCGAACCAAGAAGAATGGAACCTCAGACGCTTCGTCGTTATCTAAGTCAGTACCCCTTTCTCTGGGCAGTCGAACACGCCTGGAGTGACATGAGAACGGTTATCAAAGTGGAGAGAGCGGACTACGAAACGTTTTCCGCTCCCTGTTTGCACGGAGCAACTCTGGTTTTCCTGCGAGACAGCCACGGATATCCAGTGCTCAATCAGGCGCAAGGATATGTCCCAGGTACCACTTTGGCGCGGATCTGCTGCGATCTTATCGACGAACAAGCCAAGTGGTCAGAAAGCCCCGTGAATCTGGAGTATGTGATTCGTCGGACATGGCGCGCTGACCACAGCTCCATCATCACGATCTACCGTGGACCCAAGGGTAGCGGATCTCTCGTCGATTTTCTGCGGAAGATCAGCAAAGAGTAACAAGCTTACCAGATGCCGTGACGGCTCAAAGACCAGGAGGTCAGGTATGACAAAGCGTCAATTCGATCGACTCATCCGGCAATTCCCATGGCTCTGGGCAGTAAGCCAGGTCTGGGCGTATCAAAATCTCGACGTTGAGATCAAGGCCTTCGACAAACCCGATCTGCCACGGTGGATCGAGAATAAGGAGGTTTGGACTCACGTCGTGATGTCTAGTGCAGAGCGGATAATTCAACAGCTTGATCCACCTCCGCCGCGAATGCTTTCAGCGATTTTGGCTCCGTTCTGCCAAGGGCTCCAGGCTGAGATCCGCGAGATTGCCATCGTGAGACGCGAAGAGCAGTCGACGCTCGGCATGCCGATCTGGATTGTGATTTTGAAAGGGAACAGGACCAAGATCGTTCCCGCCGTTCAGAATCACTGACAGACAATTGCAGTGCAGTGATACCCCTGGTAGGACTTAAGTCTTGCCAGGGCGGTTTTTTTACTATATACTATGCTGGCTTAAATAAGCCCGCCTGCTAACGCCTGAGCGTAGCGATGGCGGGCAGGGCGGCCCTCCAACGTAAATTCGTGAGGGCTTGATCGTTGTACCTATTTTAGAAACTTAAGAGTAACCTCTTTAATGACAGAAAAAATTGTTATCCGCGGTGCCAGGGTCCATAATTTAAAAAATCTTGACGTTGATATTCCACGCAACAAATTGGTGGTTATCACCGGTTTGTCCGGTTCGGGAAAATCATCGCTTGCCTTCGATACTATCTATGCCGAAGGGCAGCGTCGATATGTTGAATCGCTGTCTGCTTATGCCAGACAGTTTTTAGGTTTGATGGATAAGCCTGACGTCGACAAAATTGAAGGCTTAAGCCCGGCAATTTCCATTGATCAAAAAAGCGCTTCCCACAACCCGCGGTCAACTGTAGGAACAGTCACGGAAATTTATGATTACCTGAGACTGCTTTTTGCTCGCATTGGAATTCCTCATTGTAGTGTTTGTGGCAAGAGGATTGCCGGCCAAACGGTCACTCAAATGGTGGACCAGATCACTTCTTTTTCAGAGGGAACCAAAATTATGCTGTTGGCTCCGGTAATTCGAGATCAAAAAGGTGAGCACAAACACATGCTCGAGGAAGTTAAGAAATTTGGATATCAACGAGTTCGTTTTGACGGGACCATTATGGATCTCAATGAAGCTCTGACTTTGAATATTGATAAGAAGAAGAAGCATTCCATCGAAGTCTTGGTTGATCGTATTTCGTTGGATTCAGGGGATCGCGCCAGAATTGCCGATTCTCTGGAAACCGCCCTCGATTTGGGAAACGATACTGTAATCATCCTGAAGAATGAAAAAGAAGAGATCTTGCTTTCGTCCAATTTTTCCTGTCCCGACGGACACATGAATCTTCCGGAACTAAATCCAAGAAACTTCTCTTTCAACTCTCCTCACGGCGCCTGTCCGGATTGTACCGGGCTTGGGACTCGATTGGAGATCGATCCTGAACTGGTGATTCCCAATAAAAGACTGACATTGGCCGAAGGAGCTATAAGACCTTGGAGCAAAACTACATCGAGACTTTCCTGGTATTCCAGAATTATGGAAGCGGTGGCCAAAGAATACGGATTTTCAACCAACACGCCAATAAAAGATCTGTCTCAAAAATACATTGATGTGATTTTATACGGCACAGGTGGAAAGAAAGTTAAAGTCGCTGGCGAATTTGCCAGCTCCAACGGCAGTTTTGAAATGGAAACTGCGTTCGAGGGCGTCATACCGAACTTGAGCCGACGATACAAAGAAACCGATTCCGACTACATGCGATCGGAAATCGAACAGTATATGCGAATTAAGAAATGTCCGACCTGTAAAGGAAAAAGACTTAAGCCGGAATTTTTAGCTGTGACAATTGCCGACGAATCAATTGTGGATGTGGCGAATTACCCAATCGATACCGCTTCTAAATTCATTGCTGATCTAGCAAAAAAACTTACAGAAAAAGAAACCAAGATTGCTCATCAGATCTTGAGGGAAATTTCTTCACGTCTTAAATTTTTACAGGACGTAGGTTTGAATTATCTAACTTTGGACCGCTCTGCCGATACCTTATCCGGTGGGGAAGCCCAGCGTATTCGACTTGCTACCCAAATCGGTTCTGGTTTAACTGGGGTGCTATATATCTTGGATGAACCATCAATTGGATTACACCAAAGAGACAACGGCCGACTACTTAAGACACTCAAGAATCTCCGCGATCTGGGTAATACAGTCATTGTGGTTGAACATGATGAGGAAACCATTGGCGAAGCGGATTGGGTTATCGATATTGGCCCAGGCGCTGGCAAACACGGCGGCCATCTGGTGGCAGAAGGAACTCCAACACAGATCTCAAAGAACAAAGCTTCGTTAACTGGAAAATATCTTTCCGGCGAAGAAAGCATTGCAACTCCGAAGACTCGACGCAAGGGCAACGGCAAAAACATTAAGATCGTTGGTGCCTCTGAATTTAATCTGAAGAATGTTGATGTAGAAATTCCTTTGGGTAAGCTGGTTTGTTTAACTGGAGTTTCCGGAAGCGGAAAGTCCACGCTGCTCAACGAAATTTTAGCCAAGGCTTTGTCTGCTTATTTTTACAATGCCAAGGAAGCTCCAGGAGAGCACAAGAAAATTTTGGGAATCGAAAACATCGATAAGGTCATCAATATTGACCAGTCTCCGATCGGCAGAACTCCTCGCTCCAATCCAGCTACCTACACTGGCGTCTTCACGTATATAAGAGACTTATTTGCTGCCACCCCGGAAGCCAAGATGCGCGGCTACAAAGCCGGACGTTTTTCCTTTAACGTTAAAGGCGGACGATGTGAAGTCTGCGGCGGCGACGGCGTAATCAAAATCGAAATGCATTTCTTGCCTGACGTTTATGTTACTTGTGAGGAATGTAAAGGTAAGCGTTACAATAAAGAAGCGCTTGATATTCATTACAAAGGAAAAACTATTTCAGAAGTATTGGAAATGACCGTTGATGAGGCCCATGTGTTTTTCCGCAACGTTCCACTCGTATCCAGAAAACTCGAAACATTGTCTTTAGTGGGATTAGGCTATATGCATTTGGGTCAACAGGCTACAACTTTGTCAGGTGGAGAAGCTCAACGTATCAAGTTGGCATCAGAACTTTCCCGAGCATCTACGGGTCGTACCTTATATATTCTGGATGAGCCGACAACAGGATTGCATTTTGATGACGTAAAGCGACTGCTTGGCGTCCTGAGCCGATTAGTAGAAAAGGGAAACACTGTATTGGTGATTGAACATAACCTGGATATCATAAAGTCTTCGGACTGGATTATTGATTTAGGTCCGGAAGGAGGCGACAAGGGTGGGGAAGTTGTGGCATCGGGAACTCCAGAAGAGGTGGCAAAAGTTAAAAAGAGTTATACCGGACAATATTTGTCCAAATCAATGAAGTAATTTACTAGGGCAAAAATTTTTTTTCGCATTTAACAAAGCCGGTCTAAAAAGATTGGCTTTGTTTATTTATCCTAAAAAATTCGTAAATACACCGTTATTGTTGTAAAAAATTACAAGCGCAAGGATAAGGTACTTACGATTTTATTAACAAAAATTAATAATTTGCGTCTCAGTCGTTGTGAACCGAAAATAATCCTAATATGTAGTTTTTATATACTTGACACTTAGGGTCAGATTATGACATTATAAGCAATCGATTTGCTCTTAGTTTGCTTTAAAGCCAATTAATCGACAATTAGGCTTTTTCTTTTTTTCAAATGAATCAAAAACGCATCTCAGTAGTTGTTCCGACGCTTAATGAAGAGGGTAACGTCGGAGAGCTCATAGAACGAACCCATAAGGCTTTAACAGAGCATGGATTTGTTTATGAGCTGATTTTTATTGATGATTTTTCTACCGATTCTACCCGGGAAATAATAAACTCATATTCCCAGAGCTATCCTGTCTCAGTTCACCTCAAGCAAGGCCCAAAGGGCAAGGCAAAATCTCTTCTTCAGGGATTTGCACTGGCTAAGTATGAATACACCGCAATGTTAGATGCTGATCTCCAGTATGCACCAGAGGAAATACCTCCGATGTTCGAAAAGCTTGCCAATGGGTCTGATATTGTCCAGAGCAAACGGGTGAATCACAAAGAGAATTTTATCCGTAGGTTTTTAAGCAAAGGTTTTAGTTTTGTATTTGTCAGAATTTTGCATGGGCTTAAGTTT
>DASPKQ010000113.1:0-3584 GCA_035627995.1 Verrucomicrobiia bacterium
ATTTTAATTTTTGTTCTCGCAATTGGATTGGCCCTGGGATTGGGATTCATCTTGTTCCAAAGTTCAAAGCCGGAAAATCAAAAACAATACGGCGAACCTTATGAAATCCAGGGACAACAGCACATTCCCGAAGGTTCAACCGACCATCCTCCATACAATTCTAATCCGCCGACCTCCGGATGGCATTGGCCACAGCCTGCGCGCTGTTTAGCTTACACCGACACTCAGGCTGACGAGAAATTGATTCATAACTTAGAGCACGGCGGCATTTGGATCAGCTATAAACCGGATGTAGATCAGCAAACCAAGGATTCATTGAATGATTTTGTCCGCCGCTACGCTAACGTTTTAGTTGAGCCTAGAGCTGCGAATGATTCGAATATTGCCGTTGCTGCCTGGGGCCGACTCCTAAAGCTTGAAAGATACGAGGAAAGCCGAATAATTGAATTCATTGAGGCCTATATGGATAAAGGGCCAGAAAAAGTTTCCTGCGCTAAATAATTATGAAAATTACCAAGCTCGGCCATTGTTGTTTGATCATAGAAGAAAAGGGATTAAGGATAATGACTGATCCCGGAGCTTGGAGCACTGCCCAAAACGACCAAAAAAATATCCATCTGGTATTAATTACTCATGAACATCCTGACCATTTTCATTTGGATTCGCTTAAAACAGTATTAACCAATAACTCACAAGCCCAAGTTATAACCAACAGTGCCGTTGGCAAACTTATGGATGAGGTCGGAATTAAATACCAACTGCTAGAGCACGGTGAAAGTAAGCAAGTTAACGGCATGAATTTCGAAGGCTATGGTCAAGAACACGCCATAATATACGAAAATATTGGCCAAGTGCTTAATACTGGATTTATGATAGGAGATAGACTATTTTATCCAGGCGATGCTCTTTATAATCCCAAACGACCAGTAGAAATTCTGGCTTTGCCTGTTGCTGGCCCCTGGGTCAAAATTTCTGAGGCCATAGATTATGCTAAAGAACTCAAACCTAAATATGCTTTTCCGGTACACGATGGGTTATTAAAAATTTATAGCGGGCACCATACAGTGCCGCAAAGAGTTTTGCCGGAATGTGGGATCGATTTTAAAGTTTTAGAAGAACTTAAGGAGTACGAATACTAATATGGATTTAAGGAACAAAACCATTATTGTTACCGGGGCGGCAAGAATTGGTAAGTATGTGGTAGAGTCATTATCAAAACAAGGAGCCAATGTCGTTGCAAGTTACAGGACCAATCCACCTGAAGTTGACCAAACATCAAATATTTTGTTAGTTAAAGCAGAGTTAACGAGCGAGGGGGATATTAAGAATTTAATTGCAGAAACCAAAGCCAAATTCAATCAAATCGACGGCTTGATTCATATGGCCGCAACATATGAGCGTGTTCCTTGGGAAAAATTGGATGCTGCCTCTTGGGACAGAAGCATTGATGCTATTGCCAAAAGCGCATTCTTGATAAGCAAGGCTGTGGCGGATGAACTGTTATCCAATCAAGGCGAAGTTAAAGGTAAAATCGTTTTGATTTCTGACTGGTCTGTTCTTGATCAACCTTATAAAGAATATCTACCGTATAACGTGGCCAAATCCGGAGTGGTGGGACTTACTAAATCCCTAGCCAAAGAGCTGGCTCCGGCAATTACTGTTAATGCAATTGCTCCCGGACCCATGATTAAACCTCCAGATCTACCTGACAATGAAAACGAAGAAGTGTTGGCAAACACCCCGTTACACAAATGGGGAGGGGGAGAGGAAATAGCTAAGGCCGCTCTTTATTTAATGGATACTGATTTTGTCACTGGCCAGGTTTTATATGTAGATGGTGGTCGTTCCATCGCCTAACCATTGTAAGTTTACGCAAAACAGTTAAAATAAATTAAGAATTAACTAACCAGAAACAAAAACCAATATGCTTTACGATCTTATTATCATTGGCACGGGAGCAGCAGGATTAGCCTCTGCTGTTTACGCCGGGAGATATAAAATTAAAACCTTGGTAGTCGGCAAGGAATTTGGAGGCGAGACATCAACCGCTTGGACCATTTGGAATTATCCTGGGATCAAAGAGATCGACGGTTTTGAACTGATGACCAAAATGAAGGAGCAGGCACAAAGTCACGGTGCTGAAATAATTGAAGGTAACGTTGTTAAAGTACAGAAGATGGGTCACTGTTTTTCGGTCTTTACGGAAGATGGTAAGGAATTTCAGAGCAAGGTTTTGATTTTAGCTTTGGGAACAGAACGAAGAAAACTCGGTTTGCCTAATGAAAAAGATCTAACAAGCAAGGGAGTTCATTATTGTATAACTTGCGATGGCCCACTTTACTCCGGCCGTACCATTGCGGTTGTTGGCGGTGGTGACGCTTCGGTAAAAGGCGTTAATCTGGCCGGACAATATGCCCAAAAAATTTATTTAATTACCCGAGAAAAGGAATTGCACGCCGAACCTGTAAATTACGAATTAATGCAGAAGCTCGGAAATAAAGTTGAAGTTATTTACGATACGGTTGTCTCTGAGATGGTTCCCAAACAAGGCGCTCCAGGATTGGAAAAGATTTTGCTTAACACGGGCGGCAAGATCGGCGAACTTAAAGTGGATGGATTGTTTGTCGAAATCGGAGCTTTGCCCAATGTTGAATTGGCAAAATCCTTAGGTGTGGAGCTGGATGAGAAAGGCTACATCAAAGTGGACAATATGATGCAAACTAATATCGATGGAGTTTTTGCAGCAGGGGATACCACTAACCATTTTGGGGCATTTAAGCAGGATATTACCGCGGCTGCCACTGGTGCTGTGGCTGCTACCTCCGCTTTTAGAGATCTAGGTCTTCATGGAGGAGAGGTTTGTGAAGTTCATGCAAAGCCTGTGGTAAAAAATGGCTAATAGCCACCATTGCAAAATTTTTTTGAATGAATATAATTAGCTTACGCTTAAAATCTAAGCTAATTAACTAACTTAGAAAGGGACACCAAATGAATAATAGATTAGTTGCAGCTGTTGTGGTTGTAATCATCGCGGTTGGCGCTTATCTTCTGTTCGCCAACAACAATAATAACCAAAATAATACCAACGGCACGCAAAATAACGGTAACAACAATAACGTAACTCCACCTCCTCCACCACCTCCGTCAGCCCAACCGTCACCTTCCCCATCCTCTACACAGCCTTTAACAGGTGAAGTTGTCGTAGAATACACAACCAGCGGTTATTCTCCCTCGACTTTCACTGTTAAGAAGGGTACCAAGGTTACCTTTACGAACAAAACTACAGGACAAATGTGGCCTGCTTCCGCGCCACATCCAACCCACACCAATTATCCAGAATTTGATCCTAAGCAAGCCATTGCTGCTAATCAAAGCTGGTCATTCACACTAGATAAAACTGGTAAATGGAATTTTCATGATCATTTGTTCCCATCAAGATTCGGATCCGTTACCGTTGTTGAATAAATTAAAACCGGCCTTAAGTGGCCGGTTTTTTAATTAAAAAGGGCGAGAGCGTGTATGCGCTCTCGCCGATTCAGACCCCTGAAGACCTAGACGGCCCTTCCGCTCACCAACCGCACCAG
>DASPKQ010000114.1:0-3118 GCA_035627995.1 Verrucomicrobiia bacterium
GATGAAATAAAGGAGCAATGGCGACGAACTCATAAAGAGAATTGCGGTTGTGGGTCTATGTTGCTTCCGTATAGGCAGCGTTCAAGAAGCAGCGGCAAATCTTCTGCAAAGAAACGGTTTAATTAAAAAACACCTTTATATAGAAAGGTGTTTTTTTAAAGTTGTATTACTTTTTTTCTGGTTCTGGCGTTGGTGTTCCGGCCGTAACCTTTACTTCAGCCTTTTCGTCGCTTTTAGGCTGCTCATTGGGCGTGGTTACTGGTTGATTTTGAATTCCTGACATAATCTGTGTTCCTTTCGTTTATTATAGTTGCTCCGACCACCGGGCTTATTAGCGCGACATGCCTCCAACGAGGATGATAGCAACTAAGTCTAACTTTAATTTACTGATGAGTCAATGCACAATGCAGTATCTTAAATTTAAAAAGCGGAAGTCTTTCCGCTTTTTTACATGTGTGTTCTTTTCCGAATTGAAATATTTGTGAGCTAACCGCTCTTGGTTGTTCATCAGATTAAAAACACAACCTGATTACGTGCCTTGTATTGACTAAGCTATGACGAGATGGTAAGATTCCATATTCTTTGCAGGAGGTTTGATGGAAGAGACGTCCCGGCTTGGCTATGAGATCCTCAAGAACAGCACGATCCAGTTCTTGGGGACAGTGAGTGTTTTAGTCCTCATGTGCCAGTTCACGCTGGTGTCATGGCTTCAGGGTCGGTTAAAGATCGACCATGAGCACGAAACGGACTGGGGTTATCTCATTATCCTGGTTCTGGTCATCGGAGTGTGCTGGCCGTTCATGATGGGCAAGTATGACTTCGAGACTGGCCGCATCGGCGCCTGGTTAGCTTCACAAGGCAGCCAGTGGGAAGTGTCGGCAATCCGAAATCACCGCAAGTGGATGCTCGGTTTCTACGACGGTGGTGCATCGGCTGCAATTTGGTTGCTTTACGCTCACGCTCTGTACAGAACCTGGAGCCTCGGGCTGAAAGCAACTGCACTCACGTTCGGAGTCTGGTTTGCGATCGGCATGGCAATGTTCCTGTACGCGCCATTGGTTCACGAACGGGTGCCGCGGCCATGAATCTGGCTCTAAGTAAGATGTTGAAAGGGGAGTCGTCTCAGACACTCTCCTTTTTGTTTTTATAAAACCGCCTTATTACAGGCGGTTTTATAACTGCTTATCTCGGCATTCGACTTGTACTTCTGTTTGTCTCTAGTGCGCCCCAAATCGCCAGTACTGCCACGACGATTCCTGTGACCACCATGTTGGTAACCATGGCGTCAGAGGTGAATCCAACGTAGGGCGAGACGATAAGCCAAATTCCGGCAAGCAGATTTAACCAATGTTGCCACATAATTTGGTCCCTTCCTTTAATTACTAACGACATTCTTCCAAATTGCTACCAAAATTTAAATTGGAAAATCATACAAGCTTGGATAAATTTAAGATAAATCCTGCTAATAAGCCAAATTTTTTGTTTTGCTCAAAATCAATACATTTCATTGTTCTGATGCCAAATTGTTGCTTCATTACTGCTGAATTTGTTCGGGTTTTGTTGCTAGTTGTTCTCAGGCAATCAGCCTTCTATAATCACACTCAAAGGTCTATATAAATTTACAATTAATAAGAGGGGTAACCAATGAAAAAATTCTTAGTCAGTTTGTCACTCATCCTTACTCTGGTACTAATGGTTTCTTTTGCATTTGCACAAAATAGTCCATCTTGGGGTCCGGACGGGGTGGCTGGAACAGCTGATGACACTACTCAAAGTGGCAATGGCACAACCGGCAATACCAATGGAACTAACACCGACACCAACGCCAACAATAGCACTAACAATAATGGCGGTAACACCACCAATGAAGGAATGGGTGGTAATCCGGATAATAGCGCTACAAACGGCGATAATACTGATACAAATCGGAGCACTAACGATACAGGAACTGGGGGAACCACAAGCAATACCAATGGCAATAACGGCGACGTAGGTGGAACATCGGAAGGGGACGACGGTCAAACACCTCAAGGCGGGGTATCAGCAGGATTGGGCGGAACTTCAGATGCGGTAACCTACATGATTCTGTCTTTGGTCAGCGTGCTGGGTGCTGCATTTGCTTTCGCAGCCGCTAGAAGAGCTAGCTTAAATCAGGGATAGTTATGGTCAACATCAACAAGAAAAAACAAACACGCAGCAAGCCATCCGTTAAAGGTTGGCTTGCTGTTTTAAATCTGATTTCAATTTTGTTGATTGCCGCGTTTGGTTTTTTTGGCTACAAGGTAATCGCGGAGATGACTCCGAAACAGACCTTGGATAGTAGTGCCGTGTCCAATCCAGATGATCTAAGATTAAGTGATCCAAAACGAATAGATATTCCTGCAATAGATGTCAGCGGCCATATAGTTCCCCTAGGTTTAGATAATAATAGGAAAATAAGCGTACCTGATGATCCCGACAATGCAGGTTGGTACAAACCCGGGCCGGAACCTGGTGAGAATGGCCGAGCAGTAATAGTGGGGCATTACGATTCAGAAAAAGGTCCTGCTTTATTTTACAAACTTGGAAATTTGCAACCAGGAGACCGAATAATAATTGTAAAGAATGACGGTTCTAAAATTTTCTTCACCGTTGATCGGAAGGCAAGTTATAATCAAAATAATTTTCCAACCGATTTAATATATGGCGATTCCGAAACTCCGGAACTCAGAGTCATAACGTGCTCTGGTAAATATGATCGTAGAACAGGATTGTATACCCAAAATTTGGTAGTTTTTGCTTCGTACGAAAAAAATATTAAATAAATAAACTTAAAACAGGAGCTGGCTCCTGTTTTGCTTTGCTTGCAAAAATGTTGCTGTTATATAAAATATACACGAATAGCTAAGAAACAAGGATTTTAATGAGACGAATTTACATTTTTGCTTGGACGATCTTGATTAGTTGTGGAATAGTTATATATAATCAAATCGATTTCAACTCCAGAAACTCAGAAAACAATACACAAAACACCTCCTCAGCGGATGTTCCCCAAACTTCAGAAATTGATCTACCTCAGATCGAAAAAGCTATAGCAAGTGAATCCGAAGTCCCTGATCCTGTCTCTATCAAAATCGAG
>DASPKQ010000115.1:0-3288 GCA_035627995.1 Verrucomicrobiia bacterium
AAAATGCCTAGCTGGTTACAAGGTTCTGATATGCAGTCTTACCAGCAAGCACAGAGAAACTTCCTAAATGCCGTGCTTCGCCGTGAATCGGGCGCTGTTATCAGTCCCAGCGAATTTGCGGAGGGAAGGAAACAATATTTCCCACAGCCTGGTGACAAGCCTGCCGTCATCGCTCAAAAGAAAGCTAATCGAGATCTTGTGATGAAGAATTTCATTAAGTCGTCAGGAAATGCTTATACACCATATCAGGAAACTGATGCTGGCATTGGCGGTTTTAGTGGTGTAAGTGATTTTAGCCAAATGTCGGATGAAGAGCTTATAAAAATAGCGAGCATGAAATGATTACTCCAGACCAAGCAAGAGCAGAGCTTGCGCGGCGTGAATTAGCCAGAAGGGGTATTGATATTTCAGATACTGCACAAAAAACAAATCTCTTAACAAATCCAGCAGAAACATTGATGCGAAGTGGAAGTAATTTTATAGGAAATATAGTAAATGCCGTAGCGCATCCCATCCAAACAGCAAAGGCAATCGGCGGTCTTGCTGTTGGGTCAGGTCAGAAGCTTATTCCTGGAGTCCAGCCACAAGAGCGCTACGTAGATTCTTTGATCGGCGAATACAAAAACAGATACGGAAACCTTAACCGAGCCAAAACAACGGCATTAGAAGATCCAATAGGTGTACTTTCTGACTTAGCCATGCTTGCAAGCGGCGGTGGTGCGCTGGCAACAAAGGTTGGTCAAGTGGGACGTGTTGGTAGGCTAGAGTCGTTAGGCAAGCTCACAACGCAAGCAGCTAATGCAATAGACCCAATTTCTGGGACGTTGCAGGTTGTTGGTAAGGGCTCGGAATTAATGACTGCTGGAAAAAGGATTGCTCCATTTGCTAATAAAGTTGATCAGGATATTTTAAAAGCAGGAAAAGATTTAAATGTTGATCTCCCAGCATCTGCAATGTCTAAAAGTCGCGCTGTTCCAGCTATTGAAGCTTTGGCCGGTAAAGGTCTGTTTGGTGGTGGTGTTCAAGACAAAATTGCCCAGGTTCAAGAGCGTCTTTCAAAGATCACAGATTCTCTGATTTCCAAAACTGGAAAATCATCCGACCTTGTTAATGCTGGAATGGCAGTTTCAAAAGGTGCTGAAGCGTATAGAGCAAATTTTATGAAAATAAAGAATGAACTTTATGAAAAGGCGGTATTGCCAAGAGAAGGAAAAATAATCCAAGTCAACCCATCACAAACCCTTGATTTTATAGATAGCGTTTTACAGAACAAGGGTGATGCCGCAGAACTTTTGGGATCTGCTCACGATATTCAGTATTTCTCAAATTTAAGAAAAGGACTGGATCCTAAAAAAACCGTAGAAAAAGCCATTCAAGATCCATATTTGGGAGAAATTACAAAGGGCGAAGTTATAAATGTGCCATTAAACGGTAAAAAGGTTCAAAACGCGATCAGGGAACTCAATGAGAAGATTAATAACATATCTGACCCAGTTGCGACAGGTAACAAAGCAACTCTTAAAAAGCTCGTGACCGTTCTTTCTGATGATCTTGATGATGCAATCAGAACCCAGCGCCCAGATCTCGCCGGTGCTTTGGATCAGGCAAATAATTTTTTTAAACATGGGATTGATAAATTGAATAGCGCTTATGGAGAAAAAATATTTGAACTATCTAAATCGGGTCAATACGACAAGATCGTACCGGCACTAACCAGCCCCACAACTTCACTCGAAGATATCCCTCGTATTTACGAAGTTGTTGGAAAACAAAATGTCCCTTCGATTCAATCAGCTTTCCTAGAGGAGTTCTTTAAAAGTTCTAAGAACGCCGACGGTAACTTTACCCCTCAAGGGATTACAAGACAAATAGCTAAATACGGAGATGATAGATTGCGGGCAATTTTAACACCAGAGCAGTACAAAGTGGTTAAGGATTTAGGCACGGTTACAAGAAGTTTAGGAAAAGCAGAAAAGATTGCGGGAGGTTCTCAGACAGCCTTTTTAGCGCGATTAGCGTCAGAGGCAGCATTACTTTTTACGAACCCGCTTAAAGCACTTTATTTTATTGGCGGTGATGCAATGATCTCAAAAGCTATTTCTTCAAAATATGGTCAATCTCTATTATCAACTGGTTGGAATGTTGGCCCAACAGGGGAAAAAATCAAGAATATTCTTTCAAAAAATTCTAAGAAATATGCTATCTCCGGAAGAGTTGCAAGAATTTCAGAAATGGTCAGGGATGAAACTTAGCCTCTTGTTCCTCAGCGCATTTATGGCTAAATTTAAGAAATTTATGAATGCCAAACATAGCAATTAATATCACTAAACCGATATACCAAGGCGAGTACACGAGTGCAAGAAAAAAACAAACTAGAACCGCACCAACGATGAAAAAAGCCATTACTCTTTCCTCCAAAGGTCTTGTTTTGTTTGAAAATAATATTGAAGTCTCTGCATTTCTAATTTACTCAAAGGCTTCTGTTTATTTTGGAAAGTTATTTTTTCTCCGAACGTATTGGCATATAAAACACGCTCTTCAATCGCGCCTCCAAAAATCTTTCCTGCAACTAATCCAGCGTTTGCGGACAACTGATTGTTTTGTTCCTGCTGGGTTAGCGGTCTATTTACGTTCAAATTTACCGTTTGGGTATTTGAATTTTCTTCCCATTGACCGGTATATGGATTGTATCTTTGCTCAGCAAAACCATTCGCACACAACCCAAGGAATAGGACTGAAAACATGAACTTTTTCATACCTAATTATACAACAAGAATAGGGATTAAATGAAAAAATATATTTTACTCATATTAATTATATTTAAGTGTTCTTTAGCATTTGGTAATGCCGAGGTAACACTAGATCAATTTCTGGACCTTTCTGATACGCCAGACAGCTATTCTGGACAAGGCTCAAAAGTTGTTTCGGTTAAGTCGAATGCAACAGGGCTTGAGTTTACGACTCCATTTAGCGGAATAGGGTCTTCCGTAGCCAGTGGGACCTCCGGCTCCGTTCTCTACATCGATGCCTCAGGAAATCTAGCTCAAGATAATGCTAATTTATTTTATTCGAATGCACAGTTATCTATAGGAACTAACTCAGCCGTAGCAAAGCTTACTTTGAGCGCTTTAACCACTACAAAAGCCGCCGATATAACCCATACCAATACAACCAACGCAGATACCACAGGCTCAAATTTAACCTCCACAGTGTCGCCAGGAACTCTCTCCTCATTCACAACTCGTGAGGTTGTTGGAGCATCTTACGCCTTAACTCCAACGGTAACTG
>DASPKQ010000116.1:0-6518 GCA_035627995.1 Verrucomicrobiia bacterium
CAATTATTTGAACCGGATGTATGCGATGTATCAAAAATTAATTAATGACAACATTTTGGTTGGCTTTAATTATTGGGGCGCTTGGGATAATGATTATGAAGGAATTCTTGATGGAATTGGAAATGGGCAATATTCAGTAAACTACAGAGGGGATTTGGTCGCCAAATTTTTTGCAGCAAATTCTGGAATAACCGTCAGCCAAAAACCAGTACCACCAACTCAGATCCCGGTTACACCAACACCGACGCCCGCTCCAACCCCAGCACCTCAACCGCCACCACCTCCACAACCTGCTCCCAATCCGCCTCCTCCCTCTCCACAGCCCACGCTTCCGAATAGAAGGCCTAATGGTACTTTAGTGAAGGTTCAGTCCCCAACTGTATATTTGATAGAAAATGGCCATAGAAAACCATTTGTATCAGCTTACGCCTTTCTTTCCAGAGGTTATAGATTCCGCAATGTAATTCAAATCTCTGAAAGCGAGCTACAAAGATATCCATTGTCACAGGAAATGGTTTTAGGGGTTGCAACTCCAGTCAACGGTACGTTGCTAAAAGGAGCAGATGCAACGGTCTATCTAGCTGAAAACGGAAACGTACGAGGATTCGTGTCGGCAAATGCGTTTTTAAGTCGCGGTTATCATTTCTCGAACATAATTCAAATTTCTCCATCAGAACTCAGTCGATACCCGCGAGGCAGTCTCATTCAATAGTTCAAAACAAAAAGCCGGATTAACCCTCCGGCTTTTTAAAATATTGCCAGAGCTGGAAAAATATGAAATAATAAAATCCATGAGTTTACTTTGGGACTACGTTAAAAAATATAAAAAGATTTTATTCGGAGCACTGATCCTGGCCACAATCAACCAGGTCTTTTCGTTATTGGACCCGCAAATATTTCGGATGTTGATCGACAACTACGCCACCAAGGTCGGCCAAATCCCGTCTGAAGAATTTTTGCGCGGAGTACTTTTATTGTTGTTAGCAGCAATGGGAGTGGCTTTCGTTTCTAGAGTTGCAAAGAATTTCCAAGACTATTTCGTAAACGTTATTGTCCAACGCGTTGGTACAGGCATGTACTCGGATTCAGTTCAGCATTCCTTCTCTCTTCCGTACGCGGTGTTTGAGGATGAGCGCTCGGGTGAATATCTATCAAAATTACAAAAAGCCCGAACCGATTCTGAAAAATTCATCACCAGCGCCATTAACATTTTGTTTCTATCGCTCATTGGGGTAATCTTCGTTTTAACTTACGCCTTCTTTGTTCACTGGGCTGTAGGACTTGGATATGCCTTAATTATTCCCCTGTTGGGCGGATCAATCTTTTTGATCAGCAAAAGAATCAAAGACGCTCAGGCTGCAGTCATTAAAGAAACGGCATCCTTGGCCGGCTCCACTACTGAAACCATTCGCAATGTGGAACTAGTCAAAAGTTTAGGTTTGGAAAATCAGGAAATCAAACGCCTCAATGACGTTAATAACAGAATTCTTGAATTAGAACTCAAGAAAATCAGATTGGTTCGAACTTTAAGCTTTATCCAAGGAACAATGGTTAATGGGCTTCGCAGTGCCCTAATGTTCCTGATGTTATGGTTGGTTTTTTCACAGGCCATCACTTTAGGTGAATTTTTTAGCTTACTTTTTTACTCTTTCTTTGTTTTTTCACCTTTGGCAGAAATGGGAAATGTTTCGCAGTCTTATCAGGAAGCCAAGGCTTCCATGGAAAGACTTGGAGAAATATTTAAAACTAAACCGGAAGAAAAACCGGTAAATCCTGTGGTTATCGCCGACGTTAAGGATATAACGTTTAAGAATCTGGGTTTTAGTTACGGTAGTTCGAGTCAGCCAGCGGTACAGGATATTAATCTTTCCATCAAAGCTGGTGAGACAGTTGCCTTTGTCGGGCCATCAGGCAGTGGTAAAACTACATTGGTAAAACTTATTGTCGGTCTTTACAAGCCAACGTCCGGTGATCTATTGGTCAATGGTTTCTCGGCAAAGCAATTAGATCCGGAAAAATTTCGTAACCGTATTGGTTTAGTAGCTCAGGACACGCAGCTTTTTGCTGGTACTATTCGCGAAAATCTTTTATTTGTAAATCCATTTGCCAGCGATGAAGAATGCATTAATGCCTTAAAATCTGCAGCTGCTCATACGATTATCGAACGTGGCGACAAAGGCCTGGATACTAAGATCGGCGAAGGTGGCTTAAAGCTCTCTGGTGGGGAAAAACAAAGACTAGCCATAGCTCGGGCCCTTTTGCGAAATCCAGATTTAATTTTGTTTGATGAGGCAACCTCAAGCCTTGATTCGATCACCGAAGAAGAAATAGTTAAGACCATCAAAAAAGTTGCCAAAATCCGCAGTGATTTAATTACTGTACTTGTGGCACACCGACTATCAACCGTTGCGCATGCTGATAAAATTTTTGTTTTAGAAAAGGGGAAAGTTGTAGAGGATGGAACCCACGACTCCCTACTCGCCAAGCAAGGTTTGTACTATGCGCTCTGGCGACAGCAGATTGCAGTTAAAGAAAAGGAAATCGTAACAGCTATATAAAAAATGGAAGCCCTTGGAACCAGTCCAGGGGCTTCTTCTTTGTGTCCGCGATCAGGCGGTTCATCCTCGGGCGAATTCAAAATTCGAACAAGGATCATTCCGTACGCCACAGGTACCGCAGCGCGGAACGACCAATCGACCCAGTTGATCCAGATGAACCACTGCTCAGCGATCAGAACCATGGCAAGCATCACCGTGCTGGAGACCACCCAGGCCTGAAAACGCGTGCGAGCTTGAGGCAGCGCGGCCGCGATCACGATCAGCATGAATCCATAAAGCAACAACATATTCAGATCCTCATCTGTTTGTGCGCGTTTGTGCAACAGCGATGTCCACCAGGAAAACTACTGCGGCGGGTATGAGAAACCAGAGGCAGTGTTTGCTCTGGAGGGCCATAGCTGTGAACACTCCCGCAGCCTCAAGCGCCATCCAGGCAGCAGTCAGCGGTCCGTGAGAGCTCGGGGGGTTTTTTGCCGATTGTTCCATACTCCTCCTCTATCTTCATGTATGGAATAGTATATTGGTTTGCCTAAGCAAAAGCAAAAGCCGCGCTTTCCTTAGACTCCGTCAGCTAATGCTTGTCGTTATGAAATTTGTCGTAAATATCCTTGAGTCGTCGGTTAGTTAAATGAGTATAAATTTGCGTTGTGGAAATGGAGGCATGACCAAGTAATTCCTGAACTGATCTAAGATCCGCGCCATTAGTTAAAAGATCTGTAGCAAATGAATGTCGCAGTGTATGAGGGCTTATTTTTTTCATGATGCCAGCAAGCATGGCATATTTTTTGATGATTCGCTGAACAGTTCGTGCGGTTAAGCCGGCATAGGATTTATCCATGGATTTGAGTTGTTGCTCTACTGACTGCTTTTCGTCATGACGAATAAAAAGGGCGCGTGAGTTATCGTCTCTTATAGCCAAATACTTTTCGAGCTCAGTAACAGCGCGTTCGGACAAAAAAACTAAGCGCATTTTGTCACCCTTCCCTCTTACTGAGAATTCACGCCTTTTTAAATTAATATTATCGCGTTTCAAACTGATCAATTCGGAAATTCGAAGGCCAGTGGAGAACAAGAACTCCAAAATTGCGCGATCGCGTAGGCGAGTCTGCTTATGTTTTTCTTGGTCTGTGGCATCAATTAAGCGTTTGATCTCATCTGGTTCCAAAAATTCCACGGATCGGGCAGGGGTCTTGGGTAGTTCAATTTTTTCCGCCGCAAGTGATTTGATATCACGACGCGCTAAATATTTTAAAAATGAACGAAGGGCGATTAGATGATAGTTTTGTGTGATGATCTTGAGATTTTTACCTGCCCGCAACGCTCTCGCTCCTGCCTGCTTACGCTGATGCGCAGCATCGGCTGGCGGATGCGAGGCGGGCGGGTCATTGTCGACAACGCGGTTGAGGTAAAGCCGAAAGGAGCGGACAAGCTCAAGATCAATATCTTCAGGATCAGTGACGCCTTCTTTTTTGCAATAATTTACAAATCTTTTTAAATAATGGTCGTAATTGCGCAAAGTGAGCTTTGAACGGTTTCGTTCAATCTCTAAATATTCGAGAAATTGGGTATAGTAGCGATCTAATTTGGTTTTGGTTTCCATATGTTTTTATTGTCATCCTGAACTTGTTTCAGGATCATATTTTAGATTCCGGATCGAGTCCGGAATGACAGAGTGTCTTAATTATACCACCTTGTCGCGCAATGCAAAAATTCGTGGAATGGGCGACAAGCCTAAGAAGCCTAATCATTGACAAAACCCCGAAAAAATGCTAATATTTGTGATTGTTTTGATCCGTTCCCTACCCGCACAGATAAGGAGGTCTGGTACATGGATGTGTTTTTGCTGGCTTGGGCTTGCCTGAGCACGCTGGCGTTCCTCTGGCTGGCCATTTGGGTCTTCTTCAGGGACCGTGGCTCGTTCATCTATCCTTGCCCCTCGAACGAAGCCAGGATGGCCGTCATCAGCGCGCTTCACCAGTACACGAATGTAAAGCCTGTGATGCGCCGCAACACCGGATTCGCCCGCCGTGCCATGATGAGCAACGGCACTATCATCAACCACACGACGCCCGAAGGCTATGCTCGACTGGGTGCTCCCTCCGCCGGCTATGGAGTCGTGGTAGAAGATCCCGTGTTCACCGCCACTCAGGTCGCTTACTACCTGCGGACGCGCGGATTCAAAGCCAACATCCTCCCCGAGGACACAGAGCCTGACGCGCCCAAGGGTTCACTCATCTTTTTGCAGTCGGACGCGTTCGGCGGCTGGGTCATGGTCTTCCGCAAGCACTTCACCAAGATGGGCGGCAAGCCGCCGGCCTGGAACTGGGACGACGAGCTCGAGTTCTTGCGGGGCATGAAGAAGCCCCACTAAACTCCTTCGTAAGAAAACGGACCCGTTCGTGATCATCTCGAAAGAGGTGACCGAACGGGTCTTTTTTGTTTAGTTAGCGTTGACAAGGCCTCAAAAAAATGATAAACTTTCCAATCACACTACCAAGGAGGTGTGGATGGACAGAGAGGTTTTCGTCAGAACGTTTTACTCTTTCAATGTCGGATTTCACGAGTTGATCCGACTGTGCCGGCCGGCTGCCGACTCGTACGCCGCCGCTCTTCAGTGTTCGGTTCCTCTGGCTGTTGCTGTAAACTACTCATTTGGTGATTTGGTGGAGTTCGCTCTCGCAGAGCGAGCCAGACAAGCGTCGTTCGCAGGATCAATGGAATTGGCAAACAAGCGTGTCAGCGGGTTCTCCTATCGCACCGCTTCCAACTGCATTTTCGGCTGGATCGAGGTCGGTCAAGGCAAGTACAACTTCTTCGTGAGAGTCGACCGGTTCTGGATTCGGCACCACCGATTCGAACTGCGACAGAAACTCACCCAGGCCAACTGGTTAGGTTGCGACCGTTGGCATGCTCAACAGTTCATAAGCAATCTCCACCTTCTCTAGTCTCCATTTAGAAATAAGCATTTTTAGCTTAATTTCAAAAGAAGATACCTTTATTTATTGTGTATAAAACACAAGTCATAGGTATCTTTTTGAATTTATAAAAAGAAAGAATCCGGTTGTATTTTTAGTCAGTTGATAAGGCTTGAATAAAAGATCAAAATATATTATAATTAATGCACAATTAATAGACGGACGGTTAATTCCTGACCGTTTCGTGACATACTCAACCATCCCCGATTGGGGATCTGAGGAAAGGTAACGCATGTTAACTCCAAAGGAAAAAGAGCAGCTTATTAAGAAATTCCAGGTTCACAAGGATGATACTGGAAGTCCGGAAGTGCAAATCGCAATTCTGACCCGAGAAATCGAAAAGGTTTCCGAGCATTTGCAACAGCACAAGAAGGATAACCACTCCCGCCGCGGATTGTTAAAGATGGTAGGCAACAGACGGCGCTTACTAAAGTATCTGAAGGCTGAAGACGAGAAGCGACACGAGAAGCTAGTAGAAAAGCTTAAACTCAAAGCGTAAAATCAATACTCGAATAATCCCCGCCGTAAGCCGTAAAAAGAGCGGGGATTATCGAGGGGTACAATAACAATTAATTAATGTTCCGCTAACAAGGTTACGGTCAGAGGTGATACTAGCCTACAGTTGCCACACGGTAATGTAGGTTAATATGACTTCTGAACAATCTGAAAGCGGAAACAAAAAGGCATATTAAATGAAGTTAGGTAAGGTAAATACCCAAATATCCGGGAAAGAAATTTCCTTGGAGTGTGGTGTTTTGGCCAAACAAGCCAATGGTTCGGTATTAGCAAAGCTTGGTGACACAGTGGTTTTGGCCACGGCTGTCATGAGCAAGAATGTCCGTGAAGGAATGGATTATTTTCCTCTGTTGGTTGATTACGAGGAAAGACTTTATGCTGCAGGAAAAATTAAAGGCTCTCGTTTCATTAAGCGTGAAGGGCGGGCGACAGATGAGGCAATTCTTTCTGGCCGTTTAGTGGACCGATC
>DASPKQ010000117.1:0-6886 GCA_035627995.1 Verrucomicrobiia bacterium
AGTACGATTATTTATGGCCTTTATCAGGCCAAACAGAATATCAGAAAAGAAAATCGGGCGTTGTTGGTGGAGGGAAATATGGATGTCATTGCTTGTCATCAAGCTGGATTTTCCCAAACTGTAGCTTCCTCCGGAACAGCCATTACGGTCCAACAGTTGAGCATACTGCAACGTCTTTGTGAAAATCTGATTTTTGCTTTTGATTCAGATTCAGCGGGAAGCAATGCTACTAAAAGAGCTTTGGAAGCAGCATTGAGTTTAGGTTTTAATGTAAAGATAGTTGATCTGGGAAGTGCCAAGGATCCCGATGAATTAATAAAAAAAGGAATTGGCATTTGGCAAAAGGCCGTGGACAGCGCTCCTCATTACGTCGAATTTTTCTATAATCAATTGTTCAAGCAACATGATCCAAATTCAGTTGATGGTAAAAGACAGATTACTAAAGAGTTGACTCCTTTAATCTATCGTATTTCCGATAGTGTCACGAAAGCACATTTTATACGGAAGCTTGCTACTGGAATTAATATTCCGGAACAGACAATTTTGGATTTGTTAAAAAAAGTCAGCTTACCAAAAGTCCAAACCAAAGAAGTTAAACCGACCATAAAGAAAGATCGTAAAGTTATTCTTGAAGAACGACTTTTGGGCTTGACTTTAAATTTGGAAAATTTTGAACAGCTTAAAGATTTTAAAGAAGAGGACTTTGAAGAAGAAAATCGAGAAGTGTTCCGATGTTTCAAAGCTTCCTCGAAACTTAAATTGGCCGATCTTAAGAAAAATTTTCCAAACCTATCTTCTCGTTTTGATCTAATCAGTTTTTCCGCCCAAGTTGAAACTGAGCAACAGGGTCTGGAACCACAAAAAGAACTGATCGATACAGCGCTTGAATTAAAGCGCATAACTTTAAAAAAGAGAATGGAGCAAATTACAACTCAGATGACAGAAGCAGAGCGCGCTAAAGATAAGGAGAAGCTTAAAGCGCTCTCAGTTGAGTTCAGTCAGCTCATGGGACAACTATCCCAAATCCCATAATCGACGATCTTATCTCGTCCCGGACACCGATCCCAAGATCTGACAAGGTGCACTAAAAAGTGGTATAATCATTGAGTTATGGCTAAAAAACTTAAGAAATCAGCCAAAAAATCAGCCAGATCCCCTAAGCCAAAGAAGGTTTCGGCCAAGGCCAAACCCAAGGTAAAGGCAAAAAAATCCGCTAAATCAGCGGATGAGGAGGGGCAGTCCGAGGCTATTGATTGGGAACGACAAGTTAGATCACTTGTTACGCGAGGTATTGCTCGCGGTTTTGTTACAGAAGCAGAGATAATGCATGCGTTGCCGGAATTAGAAACTAACATTCCTGCACTCGAAAAATTATTTGAAACTTTAGAATCACGAGGCGTTGAAGTAGTTGAGCAGGAAGTCGCTTCGGTTTGGGAACAGGCACAGGAAGCAGCTCGGGTAAAAACCAAGAAGGAAGAGCAGATTGCCGAGAGCTACAACCTTGGCGATATTTACGACGATTCGATTCAAATGTATTTGCGTGAGATCGGAAAAACACCATTGCTTAAAGGTGCGGAAGAAATCGAACTCGCCAAGAGAATTGTTAAAGGTGATGTTGCTGCCCGCAAACGTTTGATTGAAGCCAACTTAAGATTGGTTGTTTCTATTGCCAAGAAGTATATGGGAAGAAATTTAGGACTTTTGGATCTTATCCAAGAGGGGAATTTGGGATTGTTTAGGGCCGTAGAAAAATTCGATTGGAAAAAAGGATTTAAGTTTTCAACCTATGCTACCTGGTGGATTCGCCAGGCTATCACTAGAGCCTTGGCCGATCAATCTCGAACCATTCGTATTCCGGTGCACATGGTTGAAACTTTAAATAAATATGCTCAGGCCGAAAGACAATTGGTACAAGATCTTGGACGCGAACCGTTGCCAGAAGAAATCGCAGCCGAGATGGGAATTGAAGTTGAAAAAGTTTATCAGTTAAAGAAAATTTCCCAAGAAACAGTTTCCATTGATACACCGGTCGGGGATAGCGATGAAGAAGATTCATATCTTGGCGACTTTATTGAAGATCCAGATTCGGTCACACCTTCGGAAACAGCTGGCCGACAGATCCTGCGTGAGTATGTTTCGGAAATATTAACCGACCTTGATCCAAGAGAACAGAAAATTCTTAAGATGCGTTTCGGGCTGGAAGATGGCGTTACGCATACTTTAGAAGAAGTCGGTAAAGAGTTTGGAGTCACCCGGGAACGTATCCGACAGATTGAAGCTAAAGCTTTAGAAAGAATCAAAGAACATCATAACATAACTAAACTAAGAGATTATTAAAGGAAATAAAAATAAAACCTTTCTCGGGTTCGCCTTAATAGAATTGTTAGTTGTTGTTGCCATTATTGGCTTCTTGGCTTCTGTTGCTCTGGTTAGTCTAAATAGGACTCGAGCAAAAGCATATTACGCACGGGCAGCTAAAGAAACAGTTGAACTAAGTAAAGCTTTGAATTTTTATCTTGATGCTCATGGAAGTTTTCCAGCCGACGTTGACCGTTCGCTTCCGCCAGGATTAGAAGTTTATCTTCCGTCCGGTGATTGGCCAAACGCACCTTGGCCGGGGAGCGTGTACGATTGGGATAATTGGGCAGATCCAAATAATCCAAGCCAAAATATATATCAAATAAGTATACGCTTTTGTCCAATAGGTGGTCCAATAAGTTCATGTAAGTTTCCATTAGAGGAATGGGCTCAAGACTTTCAAGTCAACAGTGCCGTATACTATTGTTTATCAGGTAGTTGCCGATCTCATATAAGTGAGCCACTAGGTTTCCCTGGTAAGTGCATTAACTGCGGTAATTAAAAAACGCCCCATATGGTTGGGGCGTTTTTAATTACGGTTATGTGACAAAATTCTTTTTTACTGCAAACAATGCCGCGACCAGAATTATTAAACTTCTAGTCCAAGTTTGGATCTCAGTGAATAGAAAACCAAGATCAACCTGAACAATGGGTTTTGCTGTCGCCGCATCGAGAGCGAGACACATGATTACCCAAATGAAAGCCACCCTAAGGGACTCGCTTAGTGAGGATGGCTTCATTACAAACTTTAGCAGCAACAAAGAAACTACAAACGCAACTGCGGTTAAGATGAATCCATACCAAAAACCAGTTGGGTTCATCTTTGCTCCCATAAAAAGTGCCCCGCCAACCGCAAACCGGACTATATAATTGATTAGTCCAAAGCCCAATATCTTTAGTGTTTTCATAGGTAAGTTAATTATAGCGCCAGCAAAAAAGATTGCCTATATAGAACCTTGCGCCAATTCGTTATTTTTGTTAAAATCTCAATGTTATTTACCGCATATTCGGGCGTAGCTCAGTGGTAGAGCGAGGGACTGTTAATCCCCAGGTCGCAGGTTCGAATCCTGCCGCCCGAGCCAAAGAAAAATTCCTGACCAAAGGTCGGGGATTTTTCTTTTTGCGCGAGGGCGGGAGAAAGCTCCTGTGGAGCTTTCATCAGGATTCGAAAGCCGGAACGCTGCCTTAGCAGCGTGAGGCGGGGTCGCGACCGCTTCAGCGAGTTGTGACCGAATCCTGCCGCCCGAGCCAAAAGAATCATCAATGGAAATTGGTGATTTTTTGTTTTCGAAGCCTTGATTTAAGGTATTAATTTTGCTATCCTATAATCCACTTCGGAGGAGGACGAATGGCGAAGACCGACCTTGTGTCAGTGGCAGTAAACCTCACCAAGGAGTCGTTGCAGAAACTACATGTGATCTCGCAGGTGTATCGAAGACCTGTCGGAGATCTCATAAGGGAAGGAGTTGATGATCACATCAAGAAGTTGAGTGACTCTGACGCATTCCGAGCTGATGCTCAGAAGTTGCAGGAGCAACACTCAGCCACGATCGATGAACTCTTAAAGGATTCCGTCGCGAAAAGAGAACAGTCTACAAACCCATCTCCAAACAATAGCAGGAAGGTAACTCGTTTCCCTGGTAATCGGAACCGCCGTAAAAAGTAAGTAAAAATAATTTTAGTAAGTTCGCATCCTTGACCGCAAGTTCTAACTCGCGGTCTTAGTATTTATAGCCAAAAATTTACCTAATCAGATACTCTTTGAATTTGATATTCACCCAAAGTTCGCAGGTCGTTGATATAAGTGAGCCAACAAAACACATTAGCGAAAGCTAGTGTTTTTTGTTATCAACGGAAGCATTGACAGAACACCCTCTCTTTGCTATACTCCTGTTCCAAACAGGAGGAGCGATATCATCCAAAAGGAGAGTGCAGAATGACCGCCGTGAATACGAACCACCTCACGATCGAGTTCGGAACCGCAGTTCTGACCTACAATCGGTGGACGGAATACGAGAACCGCGATGTCCACCGTCACTTCCGGCAGGCGACTGCCGAGGACATCCGGAACTTGAAGTCCGGAGATGCGATCTGGATCGACGAGGATCCGATTCACCCTAACGGGAAGGTCTACGGTTTCGTGAAGACGAGGGTCGATTGCGTGGAGGGCAACAAGATCCACTTCGACGGTGGGTTCACCACTCTTCACAACAAGATCTTCATCGTCGATGACGAGTCCGTTCTCGCCGAGATGATCGCCGCCGATCCGAAGATGACCGATGTCGTCGGAGAATCGGGACGGATGGCGACCAGACTCATTCAGGAGTTCGGTCCACGGGGAGCTCTCAAAGTCGCAAAGCAGTTGGGGCTCTCCTCGGAAGAGAACTAACGCTCAACGCCCCACAGCTAGGGTCCTTCGGGATCCTAGCTGTTCTTTTTTTATATACCAAGTTCTAATATCGTCCACCGTTCGGAGCCAAAAGATCATCACAAAAATGTGGTGATTTTTTAATTAAAAAGAAAAAGAGTGGGAACCGAAGTTCCCACTCTCGACACTTGGCTACAGCCGAGCTAGTACGGAGGATGGCACATAGCCCGTGAGATCCTGACCGAAACTGATCAGTTGCCTAACCATGCTCGAGCTGATGTGGAAATGATCCTGCTGGGCAGGAAAATACACCGTGATCAGTTCTGGTGCGAGTCGACGGTTGACCAACGTCATCGGGAACTCGTAGTCGAAGTCGATCCCAATGCGTAGGCTGCGGACTAAGTGGGTAGCGTTGATGGACCGCGCGGCATCCACCAGCAAACCGTCGAATGAAATCACTTCCACGTTGTCCAGATGCGCGCAGGCCTCACACATCATGACCTTTCTTGTGTCAAGGTCAAAGCGCGGCCGTTTGTCAGGATTGTTTAGGATTGCCCAGACAACACGATCGAACGTCCGCACGGCTTGTTCGAGCACGTCCACGTGCCCAAGATGAGGAGGATCGAAAGTTCCAGGGAAGATCGCTACTCTGGTTGCCATACTTACCTCGTTAGCATCAGTTCCACTATCGCCCACAGACAGAGCAGGTGCATCGTCGCGTCTATCTCTTTATATACGATCGAGGTGAAAGCCACGTCAAACTCCCGATACTTGTCCGTGGAAACAATCGCCGCCTCGAAGGTCCGTCCCTTGATCAGGCCTGACCACTTGTTGGCCAGGGACCATCGATCGATGACCCAGTGTGGAGCGAAAACAGCCAGTGCGACCAGAGGGTCTTTTGTTCCCCAGAAGATCATGATGACTGCGGTGTAAATCGTAACGTGGATCGTGCAGAGCCAGAGGCCTGCTCGTCCCTTTTCGGATTTCCGAAGACCCATCGCCTTGGATTGAAGCAAAAAGTCACCCACGAGATGACCGAGCAACGCGAGCCACATCAGTTCAGCCATATTGAGTCCTCCTGAAATCTGACTTTATATTATGCCTTAGTTAAGTCTCAGAGTCAATATAGTTTTGGATAATAAAGCGGTTAATCTCTCAACCTTTAATAAACTGTTTTCCCCCAAAGTTCGCAGGTCGTTAATATAATCGAGCCAACAAAGGACATCTGTGCAGACAGGTGTTTTTTGTTATTCAAATGAACTTATGGATCAATACTATAAATCCTCAAAAGATGTATAATAAAAATAGACAAGGAGGAAGCGTGAGGACGAGAATCATCAGTCTACCTACCGATGTGCTTAAAGTGCATCGATCCATACCCGTCGAGATCAAGGAAGTCGAGGACGGGTACATCGCCACCGCCCCTCAGCTTGCGATTTTGGTACAAGGCGCTGGTAAAACGCCGCGTATTGCTCGTGAAGGGCTTAGAGGAGGAATCACCCTCCAGTATGGGCTCAGTCGGAGAGCCTCGAGGAGCAGGAATCGGTCGTTGGCCAATCTTCACCGCGAAATCCTCAAGCGGATGAATCAGCACATCAGTCCTGTCAGGCGATAGGACTGGTAATGGACATCTCAGACACCCTGCGTGAAAGTCTTAAGACGAGTAACGCAGGTGATTTTTTATACCTTTTAATCTTAATGAAGCAATGTCTAGCTCTCTAAGGTATCCGATCTAGTCATCCAGGGTTCGCGGGGTCGTTAATCCGCCAGCTGGCGGAATCGAGCCATTAAAAAACATCAATAAAAGTTGGTGTTTTTAAATATCCCTGGACGCTAGAACTAAAAACGTATAAACTTAAGCAAATAACTAATATTACCTTATGAAAAAATTAATTTTTGGTCTCATCGGCGTGGTATTGATTGTTAGTGCTGTTTTATTTTTTACAAACCGGCCAATAATGAATCAGGATCCTTTAACCAATAATTCATCTAATACAAACAATAGCAACACACCGTCACCAACTACTGGTACAACAAGAGTTAATATGGATATGACCAGTTGGAAAACTTACAGGAGTGATGATTTAGCCGTTGAATTTAAATATCCTTCTGAATGGAGTTTAGAAGGTGGGGTTTCTTTGAACGCTGAATGTTTTGGTA
>DASPKQ010000118.1:0-8017 GCA_035627995.1 Verrucomicrobiia bacterium
TTAGCTTTCTCTGTAGCTTCTTCAATTTTTGCCGGATGGATGCGACCGTCCTGAATCAATTTTTCCAAAGCTAATTTGGCAATATGCCTTCTCACGGAATTGAATCCAGAAATAACCACCGCGTCTGGGGTATCATCGACAATAACTTCCACACCGAGCATCTGTTCGAAAGTTCGGATATTTCGTCCTTCTTTGCCGATAATACGTCCTTTCATTTCTTCACTTGGCAAGGCAACAGCGGTTGTTGTGGTTTCGCTTGTGACTTCTGAAGCACAACGCTGAATGGCCAGAGAAACAATCTCTCGAGCCTTTTTGTCCGCTTCGTCTCTTGCGTTTGCTACCAGTTTTCGGGTAAGTTGGGTCAGCTCTTCACGCATAGTCTTCTCGGTAGCTTCCATCAAAACTCGTTTTGCATCATCAACGGTAAGATTGCTGATTTTTTGCAACTGCTCTAATTGTCGTTGCTTGATTTCTTTGAGCTCGTCATGCATCTTGCCCAGTTCGTCTTTTTTCTTGGTCAAATCCTGGCGGGCTTTTTCCAGCTCATTGGATCTATGCTCCAGATCATTCTCTCTTTTCCCTAATCTCTCCTCAATTTTAATGATTTGCTGGCGAAAATCCTGCTCGCTTTTCTTGGCCTGCTCTACCATTTCCAAAGCCTTAGTCTTTGCTTCAAGCAAGATTTCTTTTTCTTTTGATTTAGCCTCATCGAGACTTCGTGCGACCCTAGCCTCAATTGAATTAACTTTGCTGGCAATTTGAACTTTACGGATGTAATAGCCTAATCCAGCCCCTAACACCAAGGCTATTGCTCCAACTAGAATTTCCATAATAAAACCTTCCAATCTTAGTTGGGCTGTACCTGCTTAATGTGAACTTTGTTTCAAGTTTAAATTACCTTAGGGTCGGACTATCTCCAGGACCGCTGAGGTTAAAAAGATTTATAAATTGAGACGAAAATTTATTCAACATTCAGTAAGAATACAGAAACTAAGATATACTTTCGTAAATACTTAAGTTATCAATAATTGAATAGCCTTTTCGGAAACTTACAGTCATCCGTTTCGGCTGACTAAACTATACCACAAACCCGCTCTAAGTCAAAGATGATTGTTTCGGTTGATTTTGCATTGACGGCGTTAGTTTTGGGCACTAATATTAACTTATAAATTAAAAAGAAAGGCTTTGTTAAATGAAATTCGAGTTGCCAAAATTACCTTATGCATACGACGCCCTTGAACCTTATATCGATGCGAAAACTATGGAACTACACCATACCAAGCACCATCAAACTTACGTCGACAAACTTAATGCCGCCGTTGAAAAATATCCTGAGCTACAGGACCAGCCGCTTGAATTCCTTTTAAAGAATCTCGACTCCCTGAAGGTTGACCAGACCGATCGGACCGCAATTAAAAACCATGGTGGTGGTCATGTAAACCATTCTCTGTTTTGGAAACTCATTGACCCAAGCAATAAGCCTGACACGAAATTAATCGAAGATATTAACTCCACTTTTGGTTCCGTTGATAATTTTAAGAAGCAGTTCACAGATTTGGCCACTAAATTATTCGGCAGCGGTTGGGTTTGGCTTATCCGTGATGAAAATGGAAAATTGGACATGCACAGCACTGCAAATCAAGACTCGCCATATCTCCAGCGCCACACGCCCGTGATCGGTCTGGATCTTTGGGAGCATGCATACTATCTAAAATATCAAAACCGCCGACCCGAATACATTGAAAGCTGGTGGAAAGTTCTAAAACTCATTTAGGCTGGCAAACCGAACAAATAAAACTAAACCTTTGTCTTTCCCCTGTAGTTTTACGCACTACTTTGTTACCGCAACGTTTGCAGATACTTTGGCGGTACACCTGGTAGTGTTTTTTTAACTCAAACTTTTTACGCCATCTGTAAAAATCCCAACAATAATCTTCCGTTCGTTTAACTATTTCTTTTAGTTTAATATTGCTTAGCTTTCCAATCTTAGTCTCTGGGTGTACGTAGGCTTGGTGTAAAACTTCATTTTTAATAATATTTCCCACGCCCGCAAAAATATCCTGATCTAATAACACATCTGCAATTTGTGAATTTGGCGAAGCCTGAACTTTCTTTAAAGCGTTGCTTGGATCCCATTCTTTGGACAAAACATTTACGGTAAAATCATAAATCGATTTGGCATTCGGGCTTTCTATGTACTTAACGGAACAACTGAACATTATTATATTGCCATTTGGAAATTCGAGTTTAAGGCGTGGCTCTCTATTCTTTCTCTGATAGTCACCAGTCACCGCTTTACCATTAACCGTTGCTTCAAAGCTTCCAAAAAGCATGAAATGGATTCTTAGAGCAAATTGATCGAATTGAAAAACCAAGTGCTTACCCCAGGAAAAAATATCTACAACCTTCTTGTTTTTGAGCCTTTCCTTACCAAATTTAGTATTACCCGAAACTTTGTTTGCGGATTTACCTTTAAAAGGTTTAAGCTGCTCGGCAGCTAAATATAGTGACGGTCCTTCCATAACATTAATTTAATTTAAGCAAAATGCTCCGCCAATTATTAAAATGAACAGGCGCGGAAACGTATGATGTTTCCGCGCCCTTTTGTTGTAAGTTCACGCCAGCACAGGGTTCTTATCCTGTCCTCGCCGGTAACTTCACGGCCGGTGTCAATTACCCCTCCGCTTTTCAGCGGGAGCCTAAGCTCACATGGCGGATTTGCCCTACAACGGTTTTACTTCTTGTTCCTCCTTACTCTTCTACTGGGTTTGAAGCTTTCCTCGAATGCGATTCGAGCGAACTCCTCGGCCAGCGGAAGTAGCTCTTCGAGCGTCAGATTGAGTCCTGGATTTTGCTGATTGAGAATCTTGATTTTCTCGCCCAGCATTGACTTCACGTCAGGCCCGAGTTTGAACCCCTCTTCCCTTGCCTGCATGTGAAGTATCGCTTCGAGAATACGGGCCTTCCGTTCGGGAATCATCGGGCGCCAAAGCGCAGGCGGTTTGTCGCATGGATCATCGTTCTCGATCTGGAGTCCACCAAAAAGGCTTCTCAGATCGGTGGCGACACTCCAAGCTTGACCCGAAGCTTGGGCAGCCGTGGTTTCCGCGTACGGCAACTTCGCGATCTCGTAGATCCTCCCGTCTGTTGCCTCGAACCTCAACTGAACGACAAACCTTCCTCTGTCGTTTTCCATAAACTCCTCCCTGAGTTTAAACAAAACCCCTATGGTTTTGATTACTTACTCTAACGCTGAAACCAAAAATAGTCAATGCAAAAAAAGAGTCCTTTCGGACTCTTTTTGAAATTTACTTAGTTTCTCTTACTTTTGCTTCCTTGCCTTGCCTGACGTAGTAGATCTTGGCTTTGCGAGCTGGTGTGGCTTTGACGACTTCGATCTTTTCGATGCTTGGGGAATGGATCGGAAAAATTCTTTCGACTCCAACACCGGATGAAATCTTTCGGACAGTAAACGTGCCGTTGATGGCCTTACCACCCTTAGTCGCGATGACTACACCTTCGAAGATCTGAATTCTTTCCTTCTCTTTTCCTTCTGAGGAAACGTCTTTGATCTTCTGGTGGACTCGGACAACGTATCCCGACTTGAGAACCGGGACGTCTTTGAGTTGTTCTTGCTTAAATGATTGGATCATACTTGATATTTACCTTTTCTAATATTTTAACCAGCTCTTCCGGCAGATTCGAAGTGAGTTCTACAACCGTGCCGTCGGATAATGGAAACTTTAAATAATATGCGTGTAAAAATTGTCGGTTCAAAATCTGTTCGTCTGTCTTCTTATATATACCACCGTAAACCTGATCCCCGACTATCGGATGGTTAATATGTGCGAGGTGCGCGCGTATCTGATGCGTGCGACCTGTGTGTAAGTTTACCCTAAGAAGGGTTACGCGGTCAAGCCCGGATCCCGCCCCTTCTGACACAACAGAATACTCAGTAATCGCTTCTTTTCCAGAACCGACTTTCATCTTCTGTCGTTTAAAATTCTTCTCCAATGGCACGTCAATTATGCCGTGTAGCTTTTCTGGAACGCCGTGGACCAAGGCAAGATATTTTTTTTCCACTTTATGATTCAAAAACAACTCTTTCAGATAATCATAAGCCGAGCTGGTTTTAGCAACTAGAATCAACCCCGAAGTGTCCTCGTCTAATCTGTGTACTATCCCGGGACGGAATTTTTCACCTACGTTTTTAATGGCGGGATATTTGCTGATCAAGGCATGACTTAAGGTATTTTCGGTTTTTCCAGCACCCGGATGGACAACCAAACCGGCTGGTTTATCTATAACCAAAAGATCTTCATTCTGGTAAACAACCTTAAGTTCAATGTTAGACGGTACTAATTCATATTCTTTAAATTCTGGCAGCTCAACTTCATCACCAGGTTTAAGCGGATGATCTGTCTCGGAAACGATTTTTCCAGAAACCGAAATCAGACCATCTTTTATGGCTTTCTGTACTTTGCCTCGTGAGACTTGCGCCTTAGACGCAATGAACTTATCGAGCCTCTCTTTTTCTTCTGCAATAAATTTAAGCATGCTTCAATAAATCCGGTCGTTTCTTTTTTGTCCTTTTGGTTGCTTCGAGTTTTCTCCATGCTGCGATCTTACCGTGATTACCGGTAAGCAACACTTTCGGCACGCGCCATCCTTTATAGATTTCTGGGCGAGTATAATGCGGATACTCCAAAAGCGCTTCAGAAAAGCTTTCTTCCTTTAATGATTCCGCTTTTCCTACAACACCTGGAGCCAAACGCGCTACTGCATCAAGAATTGCCAGTGCCGGTATCTCACCACCGGTTAATACAAAGTCTCCCAAAGAAATTTCAGTATCAACTAGCTTGTAAATGCGTTCATCAAATCCTTCATAACGCCCACAAATTAAGGTAATCTTATTGTATTTAGAAAGATTAATTGCAGCCTTTTGATCGAATCTTTTTCCCTGCGGTGTCATTAAAATAATTCTGCTGTTTCTTTGACCTTTCTTGAGCTTAAGTTTTTTTAAGGCGCGGTCAATGACATCTACACGCATAACCATGCCCGCTCCCCCGCCATAAGGCCGGTCGTCAATCTTACCATGAACGTTATCCGCAAAGTCTCTTAAATTTACGACTTTAATTTTAATAAATTTTTTTGCCACGGCACGCTTAAGCAAACTTATATTCAAATAAGCGTCAAAGGCTTCGGGAAACAAAGTTAGTATGATAAATTCTTTCATCGTTCTTAAAACCCCGCACCGGTTGGTGCGGGGTTTGTATTTTTAGAGCTTAAATTCGTCGATGTCAGTTGAAAGTTCTTTATCAGCAGACATGTCAGATCTGGGAGCTCGCCTTGAACCTTCTGGTTCATGAATCTTAAGATTGACTCGGGACTTGCGCTTTGCTCCAACGACACGCAAAAGTGTACGAATGGATTTGGCGGTCTGTCCTTGGCGTCCGATCACTTGACCCATATCTTCTGGATTGAGGTGCAATGTGATTAAAACTCCCATCTCGTCAACGGAGCGCTCTGTTTTGACATCTTCTGGATGGTCAACTAAAGCTTTTACGAGATACTCAACAAATTCTTGGTCTTTTTCCATGTTCTAGAACTCAAATTAATTGTATCCAAAGAACATTTAAGATAAGCTTTAAATCCGACTTAACTTAAGCTTACTTAAGCAAGAACATTATACGAAAAACTCTCCATAGTGTCAATCTAACTAAAAACTCCGCTCGATTAGGAGCGGAGTATCTTCTGTAATTTAAGCGGCCGGGGCTGGTTCAGTAGGGGCAGCAGCAGCTTCAGCGGCTGGTGCAGCCGGAGCTTCAGCAGTTGCTTCGCCTTTTTTAGGTCTCCAGGCCTTAACTTTCTTTTCTGTAATGAAATTCTTTCCCACGAGAAGATTGTGTACTGTTGGGGAAACCTGGACGTTCTGAGCAATCCAATATTTTAGCCGTTCTTCATTCTTAATACCGAACTCCTTGGTTCGTGGGTAGTAATGACCCAATACTTCCAAGAATTTCTTGCCGGCTGCCTTATGAGCTTCGGCCAAAACAATTCGGAATTGAGGCTTATTTTTGGTGCCCGTTCTTTGTAATCGGATGGTTAACATAAATATAATGCCTGCATATCTTAACAATTTTCGACCTCCAAGTCAACTGCTATAAGTGAGGGTTTTAAGCCGCTTTATGAGGAGCACTCTTCTCAGCTTGATCCAATTTAAGCGAAAGCAATTTTGAGATTCCTTCATCAGTCATTGTCACTCCATACAAAGTGTGGGCTTGCCGCATGGTTTCGCGATTGTGGGTGATTGTCACGAATTGCGTTTGGTGAGCAAGAGTTCCAAGTATTTTTGCAAAACGAATGGAATTGGCCTCATCCAATGCCGCATCAACTTCATCCAAAACCACAAATGGAGAAGGATAAGAGGCTAGCATGGCACAAAGAAGAGCAATGGAAGTTAAAGCTCTTTCACCGCCAGAAAGTGCAGCTATTGAAGAAAGCTTCTTTCCGGGAGGAGTGGCCTTGATTTCAATTCCAACGATCTGCTTACTGCCTGAAACTTGAGCTTCTTCCTCGGCCTGCTCTTCCGAATCAGAATCACCTTCATCTGGAATGAATTCGCGCAGCAAATTCATATGGGCCCGTCCGCCGTTAAAAAGAATTCTGAAGTATTCAGAAAATTTAGTTGAAATTTTGTCGTAGGCCTCGTCAAACTGTTTTTTGATAATATCATCAAGTTCTTCGATAACTTGCCGCAAATCTTTTATAGCGTTGGTTAAATCTGCAGACTGCGTGGTTAGGTAATTAAAGCGCTCTTCGGTTTCCCGGTATTCAGTAAGCACTGCCTCATCAACACCGCCGGCCAATTCCAGCTGGTGTTTAAGCTTTGTGATTTTGTTAATGAGGTCAGCGTGAATCTCTGCTTTCTTGTATTCAGTAATTTGATCTTTTTCGATTCGGCTATCACCAGCTTCTTTAATAAGCGCTTCGATTCTTGTCTCAATTCTAGCCTTCTCGATTAAGACTCGATTATAATCGTCCTTTAATATAGAAAGATTTGATGATTGTTTTCGGTATTTTTTTTCTTCATCAATCAAAAAATTCTTTTTGGTTTTTTCTTTATCATTTAATTCATCTAGCGCTTTTTTTGATTCACCTATTGATGTGATCACTTCGTTCAGCTGTGCGCTTAAAGTTTGTTCCTGATTAACCAGTTCATTTTTAAAATTCTCCGGATTGTCCTTAAGCAAACTCTTAATTTGATTAAGCTTAAGGGTCTGGCTTTCTATTTCTTCGAGATAGGTCGTTTTTAAGGTCTTCTGTTCAACAATTCTGAGCTCGAGTTGATGCATTTCGGAAACCAAAGTTTCTTTTTTTGCCTGAAGCTCAGACAAATCCTGTTCGGTAGCAGCCCGTAGGGTCCGAGATTCCATTAGTTGGTCCACTGTGGCTTTCAGCCTTCTCTTAGTTTCCTCAAGATTCGAGGCATTGAAAGAATCGAGCGTTGCCAAAAAATCTTTTCGGAAATTTTCAAGTTCTTCCTGCCAAAGCTTAAGGTCAATTTTGTTTTCGCGCGCTTGCTCAATTTGCTTAACCAGTTTCTGCAGAGTCTCATGAAGTTTTTTAAAATTCTTGTCGTCTGAATCCAGCTGATTCGAAAGCTGTTTCAGTTTGTTTTCTGCTGATTCAAGTTCCCGTTGCAATTCCAATTTTTGAACCTTAAGGCTCTCCATATCCATTTGCCCGGGTAAAAGCTCTGTCTTAAGTTTTCCTCTGATTTCCGCCAGATCTTCTTGAAGTTTAAAACGCTTCTGCTCCAAAGTATTTATGGTTTTGGATAGCTCATAGGAAAAATTAGCGGTCTTTTTGTTTTCCTGCTCTTCTTTTTCCAACAATTTTTGGAAATCGCCAACTTCAGCTTCCAGTGAATGGATTTGCTTTTGTTTGAGTTCTAAAGATTCCTCCACTGCAGAAAGCTCTGTTTCCAAAACATAAAACTGGTTGCCAAAATATT
>DASPKQ010000119.1:0-4288 GCA_035627995.1 Verrucomicrobiia bacterium
TGATTCTGATCTAGCTCTGCATCAAATAGGGCAGGAGATGAGATAAAGGAAACAAAAAACCGCTCCTTGTTAGGAGCGGTTTTGATTTTACTTGGAAACTTCTTTGACCAATGTTTCGATTGTCTTGGGATATCGAGCTGCTAGTTCTGCAAGCATCTTTTTGTTCAGCATGATTTTTTCCTTATGCAATGCGGAGATCAACTTGCTGAATGTGGTTCCGTTTTCTCGGGCAGCAGCGTTGATTCTTATGGTCCACAAGCTACGGAAATCTCTCTTTCTTAGTCTACGATGGGAGTAAGCGTAATGATCAGCATGCAGGAGAGCTTCTTTGGCTGCAACATAGTTGGTTCTGCGGCGGTTCTTGAATCCCTTTGTTCGTTTAAGAACGTATTTTCGGCGTTTATGAGCCGCAACGCCTCGTTTGATTCTTGTCATATTATCCCATTACGCTGATTAATTTTTTGGCTTCAGTTTTAAAAACTGATTGGTCGCGTCTCTTATTCTTTGTGGTGTTACCTGATTCACGGGCATTAAAATGATCCTGGCCTGTTTTTCGACGCATTAATTTACCGGAACCGGTTTTCCAGAATGTCTTGGCTATTCGTTTGTTAGTCTTTTGCTTAGTCATATTATTGTTTAGTTTGCGGTCCGATGAGAACTGAAACAGTATTTCCCATTCTGTTCGGTCCCGATTCTTTCGTGTAGGGAACAGTAATTAGTTGTAAAAATTTATCAATTAAGGCAAATGCGAGCTGGGCGTGAGCTTGTTCTCGTCCGCGCATGACAACGTCGATTTTTACTTTGTTGCCTTCGGTAATAAACTCGTTGCTCTGTTTGGCCTTAAACTCCAGATCGTGTGTACCGATTCTTACCGACAATCTTATTCCTTTGACTGAAACTTTCTTAATCTTCTTCTTTGATTGTTGGGCCAGCTTCTCTTGCTGGTACCGATATTTGTCGTAATCAAGCAGTTTAACGACCGGCGGGTTGGCGTTAGGCGAGATTTCTACCAAATCTACTTGGTTTTCTAAGGCCAATTTTAAAGCCTCGGATGTCGCCATGATTCCGACCATTTTTCCTTCCTGGTCGATCAGGCGAACCTCTGGGGCTCTTATATTATGATTTATTCTTGCTTTTATAGAAAAACCTTTAATTAATAAGCAACAAAATTATAAAGAATTTTGGGCTTACGGTCAAGTTAATTTGGTGGAGCTGGGGAGAATTGCACTCCCGTCCAAAAGTCATAAACAACCACATCTACAAGTTTAGCCTCACTTTAGAATGTCCCTCGGATTATAGGAGTGTGGCGAAAGCAATCCAAGGTGAGCCTTAAGTTGTCCAAAAACTGTTAGGCGTCAGTTTTTGTAAGTTTCTAAATATAACACCCGGGATCTTCGCAGAAACGACGAAGGTCGGATGAGTAGTTACTTAATTAAGCAACTGCTAAAGCAGGTTGAGGGGATGCAAAAGCATTCTTAACCATGCTTACCAATGAATTGGCATTTATGATTTGCTTTCCTTTGTTAACCGGGGAAGGTAAGCTACCCGGACTTGCAATGATTGTTAAAGATCTTCTGTCGAAGCTGTTCAGCCCCACGGATGAATTATCTTACATTATTTCTCACCTTTTTTCAAGTACAAATTAAGAAATTAATTGGTTGTTTTTCAATAGGCTTTATGCTATAATATTTATACGTTAAGCTTAATGTTAAAACCTTATCTTAGAAACAAAATTAACCCAACAGCGGGCATAAATTATAGGCCAATCCACAGGCCTTTTTCTAGTTGAAAGAAATATGAAAACACTTTCCAAAATAATTCTTCTAACACTAATATTTACCCTTGTTCCTTTATATCCATTCAACTCGACTGAGGCAGCTGAGTTTTCAGACAATTTCGATACTGATCCTTATGGATCTGGAAGATGGGTTAACGAAATGGATAACGCTGTCTGGGATTCAGCTAATGGCGAGTTGGATACTGCTAACGACAATGCGGTTGCAATTCGTTATGTTGCTAACAGTCCGGGAAGTATTGAACACGAAGCTCAGATTACTGCGATGCTTCAGACAAGCAGATTGGTTGGGCCAGGAGTCAGATTTGATAATACTGGCGCTGATAGTATGTATGGCATGGTTCTAGAGACTACCGGCCAAATAACTATTTATCGATGGAATGCAGGAGTTCAGACCACAATTGCGAATGGTTCTTCTGGTGTTACTGGTACAAACGGTAATTTTTATAGTATGCGTCTTGCTGCTTCAGGAACTGTGGGAGGAAACGTGGTCTTAAACGCATGGGTTGTTAGCCACGGTTCAACAAAACCTTCTGATCCAGGATGGGTGGGAAGTGATGGAAGCCCAAACCTGACATTTACGGACACAGCTGCATCAGGAACTAGATTGGATGGAAATCAATATTCTCAAGCAGGTATTGCGGGAAGAGCCGGAGTTAACGTAGATGACGAGCGACATGATTATTTTAAAGTCAGGGCTATTTCTGACCGGGGCGGTTCTCCAACACCTCCACCGCCACCTGCACCTCAACCCCCACCCCCTCCGCCGCCCGCACCATTACCTCCACCACCTCCACCGGTTGTGCCGCCTCCACCGCCTGCGCCGCTTCCACCTCCACCACCTCCACCGTTCAACCCTCCGCCGACATCAGCGGCAAATTTTCCTTTGGAAATCGTCCAACCACAGCCCGGACTCTCTACTCTAAGTCGGTACTATAAAGCTTATCCCGGAATAGAATATCGAGTTCCGATTGGTGTACTGGGAGGAGTATTTCCGTTCTCTTATAGTTTGACTCAAGCTCCAAGCGGCATGACCATCAACTCAGTAACAGGGGTGATAACATGGGCTAACCCTACGACTTCCGGATCACCTCATCCAGTTACTGTACGCGTACAGGATGCTGTCGGTGCCGCAGTAACCAGATCATGGACAATTACAGTAACAACTGCCGGGTTCGTATTCGTTGACGGAACAAATGGTACGCATGCTCAAGGATTCGGATGTACCTCTAACTGTGGCACAGGAACCTTAACAAATCCGTTCCGTTCAATGAATGACGTTTATCAAGATAATCCTTCGGTTCCTGAATCGTGGCGGAATACGGTTTTCAATGATTATTTCATTTATTGGCGCGGGGGAACTTATGGCTTAGAAGGACATATGGATCCGCCAACAGTAGATCGGTTGCTACGAACCCTTCAGTGGAGAGGAAATTATAAGCCACATGTTTGGTTGGAATATCCTGGAGAAACCGTTGTTATGGATCATAATCTTTTGCCTGATACAAACGGTGTTACCCTTGATTGGAGAAACGGTGACTCTAACGATGTTTTTATTCAAGGCATCACATTCCGCGATTGTGCTAATCATTGTATTAGAATTGGTTCCAACAGGGTAGTGCTATTTGAGAATAGCTTTATAAATGGGGGACCTGGGATGGATGGCTATAACTCTTCATTCGTAATGTTTACTGGCCGCGAGCTTGGCACTTCTTACCATATCTTTGTGAGAGACAATATTTTCGATACTGCCAGCGAGTACGCTTTTGTAAAAACTTATGGATTAACAAATTCCGTCATCGAAGGCAATATATTCCTTAACCCTAGTCCGCGGGCAGAAGGACTTGCTTTAAAGCATGCAGACCGGCAAGTTGATGTCCGATCAAATACTTTCGATGGCGTGTTCACTGGAGGTGCTATAGCTGGGAACTGGAATGAAAGCGGTAATTTTGAAATTCGCTATAACAATGTGAGAAATTCTTCGGTAACGACGCAGTCCTCTGGACATGCCATTTGGATTAACCACGATAACCTCTTTTCTTTACCAGCGTACATTCACCGTAATACCTTTGAAGGTAATGTTCTGGTCCGTTTTGCAACTTCCGACCAGGGCCCGTTCTATCTTTATAATAACGTCATCGTTAACAACAATAGTGGCACTCCTGCCGGGAGTCACGTTAGCCTTGAGTCAGTGGCAGATCCCTCCCGAGTAATTTTAGGTACTGGTGCTAATGCTAATCTAGTTGGGTATACTTCTGACAACGTCATTGATGCCAACGGTAACCTTACCGCAGCCTATTCTCAATATCTTGGAACGCACGGATATCAAAATCCAAGTGCGGGTAATAATCCAACCCCTCCACCCCCACCAGCTCCTCTGCCTCCACCTCCACCACCCTCAAACCAAGCTCCAATAGGGAACTTTGATGAAATCAGGCTTTCTGACGGAGTAGTTCGGGGTTGGACTTTGGATCCTGATCAAAGAGGAACAGC
>DASPKQ010000120.1:0-2165 GCA_035627995.1 Verrucomicrobiia bacterium
CATCTTGAGTACGCCTATAAGTTTGCGGATACTCTGGTCTCTTTCCACATACCTGGTTAGAATTATTCCGTCCACAATCGAACTAAGGCGTATTTCACTGGATTCGTCTGAACCCATGAGTTGTCCGACAGGGGCGCCAAACATTGCGCTGGTTAAGTAAGTCATCACAACGCAAATGCCTTTGCTTTTCGCATATGCTGTCAATTGGATCAGTAATTCCCGCACCGAATTCCTGTCCAGAGTCGCAGATTCCAAAGAAGAAACCGAGTCCAAGACCAGCAGCTTGGCTCTAACATCTTCCAATTGGTTCATGATATTGTAAAGAAGCTTGTTTGGATCGATGTCAATCAAACCGGTGGTTACAAATCTTAGCAGGTTTCGCTTTTCTGCCTTTTCAAAGTCCCAACCATGTTCTAAAGCAGTCTTCTTTATCTGAGTGGGGGATTCTTCCAGCGCAACATAGACTCCGCTTTCTTTTCTTTCGAAACCGCATTGCAGAAACTGCATTGCAATTGTCGTTTTACCTGATCCAGTATTTCCCCCAAGTAAGATGACATGTCCTTCGGGTATGCCGCCGCCGATCATTTCGTCCAGCTTTTTGATACCGATTGAAACGCGGTTTTTATAACTTGTCTTGGCAAGATTTAGGTCGATAGGAATCTTGGGGTAGACAATGATCCCGTTTTCGATTATTTCGAAATTTACCTCGCCGGATCTGTAGCTTAAGCCCCTCATTTTTATAATTTCGATGCTTCGGACTACTTTATTTTCACCTTTATGTCTTTTGAGCACCATTACGTTATCTGCGACAAATTCCTCGATACCGTACCTTGATTTGAAGTCGTGTTTGTCGCTGATACCCTCAGCCGTAAGTATCGTAGTCACACCCAGCGATTTGAGTTTTGCGGTAATTCTCCATAGTTCTCTGCGGACTATGGCCGGGTCATGGTATCGGGAAAAGATGCTGCTGATGGAATCTATGGAAACCCTTTTGGCATTCACTTTTTTAACCGCGTGAGCGATGCGAATAACGAATCCTTCGAGATCGAATTTTCCGGCTTCAACAGTTTCTTCCAATGATGGTGAAGCGTCAACAAAAGCAATTTTTCCATCTTTTACCATTTTCTCGACATCCCAACCAAAATTTGCAACGTTGAGAGCTATATCTGCCGGAGTTTCTTCGAAGGTGACGAACACTCCGTTTTCTCCGCGCTTGACTCCCGCTATCAAAAACTGCATGGCAAACACCGTTTTTCCTGTTCCGGCATCTCCCATGAGTACTGTGGTTCGGCCTGAAGGCAGGCCGCCGTACGTTAACTGATCAAGTCCCGGTATATCAGTTGGTAATCTTCGTAGCATTTTTGTTCTCCATTTACTAAATATATATATTGGTTTCATTTTTGCTGTTTTGGATACGTTAATTGTACCGTATTCCGCCATTACAATGCAACTTTTTCCATATTGGTGATCCTAAAACGATTATTCTTGTAAAAAAAGCATTGAGAATATAAAGTAGTTACATGATTATAAAGAAAATTGCAAAAGGTGTGGCACATAAGGTTCCGGCGGATTTGAGGGAAGCCTTGATTTCTGATCCGAAAGCACTGGTGGAATGGAAGAATCTTACTCCACTTGCCCGCAATGAGTGGATATGCTGGGTCACCTTTGTCAAAAAAGACGAGACGAGAAAAAAGCATATTAAAAGGACTGTCAGTGAACTTAAAAAAGGGATGCGCCGTCCGTGTTGCTGGTTGGGCTGTCCCCATCGTACGGATAAGTCGGTAAGCCCTTCAGTGCAAGCAATGCTAAATAGACGATCTAAGACAAAATGAAGTACAATTAAACTGACTTTAGAACCGCTTGCTCGAAAAACTTTCAAAATGTTTATCGGCTGGCAATGATTGCCAAGAGGATGACTATTGCCAGAGCAAGCCAGACGATTGTAACCAAAAATAATTTTACGGCTTCTTTTTTCTGGCCATCCAAATACATCAGCACTGGCCGGCCAAGCACAAGGCTTCCGGTAACCGCAGCGGACAGGACAAATAGCATGAGGAATGTGATCGGCCCCAAAGTTGTGTTATCCATATCGCCAAATATACGTTCCGCATTTTGCATAATAATGGCAACCGTTGTTATATACGCCGCAGTACCCAATGCATTTA
>DASPKQ010000121.1:0-10765 GCA_035627995.1 Verrucomicrobiia bacterium
GAGGTGCCGACAAGCTTTTTGCCGTATTTTTGTTCCATAATCTATCTCCTGTTTAATTATATATTTTTAACGACTTTCTAATACTAAACGTTACACTATTTGAGATCAAGTTTTATATACTCCAAAATTAACTGCTATAAGTTAGAAGATATTCACAATAAAAATCGCTAGCAATATGCTAGCGATTTTTAAGCAAGTTTTATGTATTTTTACGGTCTGCGAATAACGCGTTGGGCGTAGAAATTCGCTCCTGTATCCTGTCCTCGCACAAGCACTTCATCTCCTACTTCAAGCGATGGAAAATTGGTTCTTACAAATCTTGTAGAAGAATCAACCGTAAATACAACATCTATATCCGAATCATCAAGCCTGACGGTGAATGAATTCGCTCCTTTGGCAACCACAGTTCCGTTAAGGACCCTTACCCCTGGATTACTGCCGTAAGTATGAGTATCTTCCAGCAATCTGATCCTTGAGGCTTCAATGTTGCCTTCATCGTTAAATTGACCCTGCACGTGTACAACATCACCCGTGTCTATATCTAACCAAGAATTTCGGTTTGGTTGAAATCTCGTACGATCATTTATATAAACTTTAAACGTATCAGTTCCGTTTGTATCCAATTCTATGTAATCATCCGTTTTATTCACAACTTGTCCATCGATTCTCACGCGGTCAGCAGCATTACTGATAAATTGCGCATTGACCACACCTATAGACGCACTGATTAACCCTGCAATTACGATTGCAATCAGGGCCGTGCCGACAAATTTCTTTTTATAATTTGTTTGCATTTGCTCCTTTTGGTTAATTGTTAACATATTTAAAAAGTTTAATCCTCAAAAAATCTTAAGTCAATGCTTAAAAATAGTCAGATAGTACAAAGAAAATTGTATAGCATCATCAATAGCGCTAGGATAGGGGATTTTTAGACACAGATTAGCACTTGACAGCTGTGGGTGCTAAAAATATAATATTTTATAGATTAGCACTCAAACGCGAGGAGTGCTAAGAATAGGCAACAGGATATAGGCAACAGGCAACAGAGGATTATTGTTCAATATTCCTAATAAGTACCCAAAGCATCTTTTGAATTTCTTCAAGGATTACTTCGGTTTCTGTATAGTCCAAACTCTGATACTCTTGCTTGCAGATTATAATCTGGGTTTCGAGCTCTCTTGAAGACCCAAGCGCTATTCTCAAAAAACGAAGATACTCAGCCTTTCCTTGCCTGCCGTATCCTTCTGCAATATTAGAAGAAATCGAAATACTTGATCTCAGCATTTGAGAACATAGAATATATCGTTCAAAGGCTGGTAACTGACGTGATAAACCATAAATATTTCTGACAAGGAGTATCGATTTCTGCCAAACTTTAAGATCCTTATAAGAGATCAGCATATAGTTGATAAAAAAATTAAGAGAGTAATATAGCAAATAGCAGGTAAGTGTCAACTCACTGTTGCCTCATGCCTGCTGCCTGATGCCTAGTATGCAACTAAATCTCAGACAACAAAAACTACTAGCCGCGATAGTTAAGGAATATTCCGAAACAGCCCAACCTGTAGGGTCAAAAGAACTTGTTTCCAAATATAACCTGCAGGTAAGCCCGGCAACGATACGTAACGAAATGGCAGAGCTGGAAAGAATGGGTTTTATTTACCAGCCGCATAAATCCGCCGGACGAGTACCTACGGATGACGGATTCAGGTTTTTTGTAACGCAATTAATGCGCAGATTCGAGCTTTCAGAAAAGGAGCGCAGAATGCTGCGGGAAGAATTAGGAAAACTTCAGCATGCGCATGAGCAGCTGGGCCGATCCATTGCCAACTTAATCTCTAACGTTTCCGGTCAGGCCGCATTCGCCTTGCTGCCACACGATACATCCACCATGGGTTTATCTAACATCATTAATGAACCGGAACTTTCGGACCCTAAAACTTTACAAGGTGTAGCTGAGCTATTCGATAAACTGGACGAGCATGCAGATAAGCTCATAAGAAAATCCGACAAAGAGATTGCTACCTTTATTGGCAAGGAATCTCCATTGCCTGTTCCAAAGAACATGAGTCTTCTGGTCTCCAAGATCAAGCTCAAAGACGGCAAGAAGGGAATTGTGGGGATAGTTGGACCCAAGCGTATGGCTTATGCCAAGAATTTATCTTTACTGGAATATTTGTCTAAACTTCTTTCCGGTACAGCAGTAATAATTTTAATCATTTACACGTAAGGTCATCCTGAACTCGATTCAGGATCCAGTACATTAAATTAATGAACTGGATTCCGGATCAAGTCCGGAATGACATAGGAATGGAAAATGTCAGAGGAACCAATTAATCAACATGATGAAATGGTCAGTGAGGAATTAAATGAGATTGAGTTGTTGAAGCAAGAAAATGAGAAACTTTTGAACTCATGGAAACGGACCGCGGCAGATTTTGAAAACTACAAGAAGCGAAAGGAGCAGGAGACAGGTGAGATTCTGGAATTTGCCAAAGAAATGACTGTTACTAAGCTCATTCCCTCACTGCAAAGCCTGGAACAGGTTCTCAAATTCGCCCCAAGTGATGAGAAGTACAAGGATTGGATGACCGGACTAAAGGTTACGATCAACCAACTAGAAAAAACAATGGAAGAACTTGGTGTAAAGAAAATTGTGACAGTCGGATCAGTGTTTGACCACTCATTACACGAAGCGGTTGAGGAACAGGAAGGCGAAGAGCCGAATAAAATTGTTAAAGAGATTCAGCCTGGCTTTACATTAAATGGTCGAGTGATTATTCCGGCTAAGGTCGTAGTCGGAAAAGTAACTAATAATTCCCAATAAGGGAGAAAGGACTACTTATGACACAATTGGTAAAATACACTCCATTCCGAGAATTGGAGCGATTGTTCGACGATGAGTTCTTGATGCCGGTCTTCCCTCGAATGCACACTCCGGCCGTAGACCTTTACGAAACTGAAAACGAAATTGTGGCGGAAGTCAGCATTCCCGGAATCGACCCAAAGAGCATCAACGTTGAAATAGAAAACAACGTTCTTCACATTAGATCTGAAGAACGTTCCGAGACGGAAGATAAGGGTCGGGATTATTACCGAAAAGAAGTTCGAAGAGGAATGTTTGCCCGATCCATCGGCTTGCCAGTAGAGGTTGATGCGGATAAAGTTTCTGCTTCTTCGGAAAAAGGTATCTTAAAGATTGTGATGCCAAAAAGTGAGAAAGCTAAACCGAAGAAAGTAGCAGTAGAAATAAAGTAGGCAACAGGGAGCAGGCAACAGGCAACAGATTGCTCCTCATGCCTGCTGCCTGATGCCTCGAGTTCCTTAATAAAAAGACGAGCCGCGGAAATCATGCGATTTCCGCGGCGGTGCCAACGATCTGTTCTTCTTGGTGGTTCGAACGGGCTTCGGCGGCTGCTGCTGCGTTGCGGTAGCCACGCACGAATTCCGTTTCCTCCAGCCAGTCAGAGTTGTTGATCAGGAAGCGCGCCATGCAACATCCCAGGATGCCGTAGCAGATCCAGAAGATGTTGACGTATTGCGCTTGGGGGATCCACGGCTCGTCCCATGCCAGGTAAAGCAGGAGCGAGTTGGCCAGTGCGAGAGTCAGCCCGAACGGGTATGAGAAGAACCCGAACACGAACAGAACGTAGACCCGTTCCACCCACTTTGGCAGCAATGCTTCGCAGAGTGCCATCAATGGGTGGAGAACAACAGTCTCCAACACTCGATCGAGTTGACGTCGAATCAGCGCCGAGTCGAGTGAGAACATAGTGGGGACCTCCTTACGAATGTCGGAACAGCTTGAAGAACCGATTGGGAATCGCGAGAAAAAGGTAGAGGCAGTTGTTGATGGCCGAGCAGACGAACAGTGCTGTCAGTGCCGGGATCAGCCTCACGGAATTCCACTTCTCCTGTCGGACTAGCTCGATGAGCCGCCGACACAAGATCAGCATTTTCATGGCTCACCTCACCAAAGACAAGGATAGCCTATTATAAACCTAATTGTTGGTTAGATCAAGTCCGTAAGCTTTGCGGATTTAAATTAACTAATAAATAGAAAGGAATAATTAATGCCAAAAATTATCGGAATAGACCTCGGGACCTCCAATAGTGCCGCGGCCGTGATGGAAGCGGGGAAGCCCGTAATCATTCCTTCTGCGGAAGGACAAACCGTTGCGGGGAAAGCTTTCCCGTCCTACGTCGCTTTTACCAAAGACGGCCAGCTTTTGGTTGGCGAACCGGCTCGACGACAGGTGGTAACCAATCCAGAAGGTACTGTGTTTGAAGCAAAAAGAAAAATGGGCACCAATCACAAATACAACATAATGGGAAAGGAATACACTCCCGAGCAAATTTCAGCTTTCCTTTTGCAGAAGATTAAAAAAGATGCAGAAGCATTTTTGGGCCAGCCAGTAACTAAGGCTGTTATCACCGTTCCTGCTTACTTTGATGATTCTCAAAGGCAGGCTACTAAAAACGCTGGAGAAATTGCAGGCTTGGAAGTTGTCCGCGTAATCAATGAACCGACTGCCGCAGCGTTTGCTTATGGATTGGATAAGGCTGGTAAGGAACAGAAGATTTTAGTCTTCGATCTTGGCGGCGGAACTTTGGATGTGACCATCATGGATTTCGGCGAAGAAGGTGGACAAGCAACCTTTGAAGTGTTGTCGACCTCCGGAGACACTCAGCTCGGCGGTAAAGACATGGACCAGGCGTTGATCGATTATGTCGTCTCAGAATTCAAGCGCGAGACCGGACTTGATCTTACTGCGGACCGCATGGCTATGAATCGAGTTCGTGAATCAGTGGAAAAGGCTAAGATTGAACTCTCTACAGTTTTGGAAACAGATTTAAACTTACCGTTTATTTCCGCAGATGCTTCGGGTCCAAAGCATTTAACAATGAAGATGACCCGGGCTAAGCTTGAAGAATTGGTAAAACCAATTGTTGAAAGAATGAAGCATCCAGTAGAACAGGCTTTAACGGACGCCAAACTTAAGCCTTCAGATATCTATAAGATTATTTTGGTCGGTGGTCCGACCCGAATGCCGGTTGTGGTGAAGTTCGTAGAAGATTACATTGGCAAAGCTGTGGAGCGGGGAATTGATCCGATGGAAGCAGTTGCCAAAGGCGCAGCTATTCAAGCTGGAGTTTTGTCAGGAGACTTAAAGGATAAAGAAATTCTTCTTCTTGATGTCACCCCTTTAACTCTCGGTTTAGAAACACTGGGGGGAGTAGCGACACCCTTGATTGAACGCAACACTACAATTCCTACTTCTAAAACGCAAGTCTTCTCAACAGCTGCTGACAGCCAGACCTCTGTTGAAATCAACATCGTACAAGGCGAACGACCAATGTCTACGGATAACAAATCCCTGGGCAGATTCCATTTGGACGGCATTCCACCAGCACCTCGCGGTGTGCCTCAAATCGAAGTCACCTTTGATATCGATGCTAACGGCATTCTCAAAGTCACGGCCAAGGACAAAGCTTCAGGCAAAAGCCAAAACATCACCATCACTGGTTCATCTAATCTTTCCAAAGATGAAATTGAGCGAATGAGGAAAGAAGCTGAAGCTCACGCTGAAGAAGATCGCAAGCGCCGGGAAGTGGTGGATGTCAGAAATCAGGCGGACACCGTCATCGCTGTTTCGGAGCGTACATTAAAAGATGCGGGGGATAAGGTCGCCGAAGCTGACCGTAAAATAGTAAACGAGAAAATCGAAGCGCTTAAGGCGGTTAAGGATAAAGCGGAGCTTGAACCAATCAAGAAAGCTATTGATGAACTTTCCAGTGCCATTCAGAAGGTTGGGGCTGCGATGTATCAGCAAGGTCCACAGCCTGGCGCACAACCAGGGCCTGAGGCGAGTCAGGGAAAAGCTGACCAAGGTCCGATTGATGCAGAATTCAAGGACGTCAGCGATAAAAAATAATTATTAATCAGTGAACAGTGGTAACCCCACTGTTCACTGTACATATATATGTCCAATCAACAACAACAACAGCAAGTACCGTTTAACGTTAATCCTGAAATCCTAAAAGGAGTGTATACTAATAACATGACTGTTATGCACACCAAAGAGGAATTCGTTTTGGATTTTATGAACGTATCTTACAATCCAAATGCAGTAACTCTAGGTGCCAAGGTTATTTCCAGCCCTGAGCACTTTAAGCGGATCGTGGCAGCCTTGCAGGATAATTTAAAAAAGTACGAAGAGAAATTTGGACCAGTTGAATCACCAGCCCCAGTACAGCCAGCTGTTCCAACCCAAGAGCAATCCGAATCTTCAAAATTTGGTTTTTAATTAATTTTCTTAAAATAAAATGAGCGAAATCGCCCAGGCTTTAGAAACGGCAAAGGAAAGCCGAGAATCATTAAAGCGAAACACCAAAATTATTATTTTGGGCGCCTTGTCACTGGCTTTGATCTCTTTAAATTGGTATCTGATTGAAGCATCGCTTTATGGCAACTGGCCGCTTATAAGTTGGGTTTGGGTAATGCTTGCAGCCATGTTTTGGATTTCGATCATCAGTTTCTTTGTGATGGTGAACCGATACGCCTGGATGTATGTGCTGGTTAACGTTTGGGGCTTGGCGTTGTATCTGTTATTAATGCCCAAGGACCTTTACGTGATGCTGGGGGGAGTGATTTTCTTTCTGCTTAGCATGTTATTCCAAAGGAGAATTGCTACCGAAGAAAAAAACCAGCTTAATTTTTCCATTCGTCGAACCATAAGCGGAAGTTTGATTATTGCCACTCATGCTTTTTTGCTTTTAATTGGTTTCAATCTTTATTACAATACCAGCCAGGATTTTAAGAATAATCCTGAACAGTTCTACCAGAAAATCGGAGAGACGGCGGCAAGAAGCATTCCGTTTGTTTCGGATAATCTGACTCCCGGAGCCAACCTCAACATGACGTTGGATGAATACATCCAGCAAAAATCTGAGTTGCCCAGGGAACTTCAAACAGCCCCTCCATCCCAGAGAAACAGTTTTTATGGTAGTCTGCGTGAGCAGTTTTTGAATCAAGTCGGTATCGATGCGTCAGGAAATGAAACACTAGCTGTGGTTATGAGTAGGATTGTAAATGAGAAGGCCAAAGAGGTTCTTGGTCGCTATGAACGGTTCTTCCCATTAATTTTTACGTTAGTAATTGTTGCTCTGCTTAGGACTTTTGCTTTTGTATTCAATTGGTTGACGATTTTAGTCACCTGGATTTTATTTAAGACACTTTTAGCATTTAAATTCTTTAAACTTTCCAAAACAACCGTAGAAGTAGAACATCTCGAAGTGTAAATTATGGCACAAGATTATTATCAAACACTAGGCATATCCAAAGCTGCTAGTCCGGAAGACATAAAAAAAGCTTACCGTCGGCTGGCTCACCAATATCATCCCGACAAAGGTGAAGGCGGTGATGCCGAGAAATTCAAGCAAGTCAGCGAAGCTTACCAAGTTTTGTCAGATCCGGAAAAGCGCAAACAGTACGATCAATTCGGTACGGCTTTTCAAGGTGGCCGAGGTCAGGGTGGTTTCTCTGGCTGGGAAGATTTTGCCCAAGGGTTTGGTTACAATGCCAACAATGTTGATTTCGAAGATGCATTTGATATCTTTTCCGATATATTCGGTGGTGGCTCCAGCCGTCGTCCACGAAGGGAACGTGGAATCGATCTGGAAATGGATATTGAGCTAAGCTTTATCGAAGCAGTCTTTGGCGTTGAAAAAGAAATCACCTTAGAGAAGAAAGATGTTTGCGAGCGTTGTGAAGGTTCGGGCGCGGAAACCGACAGCAAAATCAACACTTGTCCAAAATGTCATGGCGTAGGACAAATCAGAACAGCCAGAAGAACCATCTTTGGACAAATGTCGAGCGTTGCAACCTGCGATCGATGTGATGGAAGCGGCAAGATTGCGGATAATCCGTGCAAAGAGTGTCAGGGCTTAGGCACCAAGCGCCGGGTCAAAAAACTAAACGTGAAGATTCCGGCGGGCGTGGATCACGGCATGAGAATTCGAATAGCCAACGAAGGAGAAGTTGGCTACCGTGGTTCTAATTATGGCGATTTATATTTAAGAATATTGGTTGCTGACCATCCAAAATTCAAACGTGATGGCGAGCATATCTTATCCGAAGTTCCTATTAGCTTTTATCAAGCCGCACTCGGAACCGAAATCGATACCGACACTGTGGACGGTACCATAAAGGTAAAGATTCCTGCTGGGACACAATCGGGAAGAATACTGCGTGTTAAAGGAAAAGGCGTCCCACAGATTAATGGTGGTAAGCGCGGCGATCATTTGATCACCGTAACTGTGGTGACACCAACTAAACTTACAAAGAAAGAAAAAGATCTGTTCAAAAAACTGGCTGATGAAGCCGGCGAATCAGTAAATGTTGATGAGGGCTTCTGGAGCAGATTCACGTCTTGAAAAAGCTAAGGAAATCTGTATAATATCTAGGTAATTTGAGGTCCAAAACAAAATATGAGGCGGAGGCGTAGCCGAGCACATATTTGTTTGTAAGGAGCAGAATGTAGACCGAAGTAGCCGTTAAAACGGATGCGAAGTGTCTACCCTCTGCGACGCGGGTGTGTAGCTCAGTGGTAGAGCAGTTGCCTTTTAAGCAAACGGTCGCAGGTTCGATCCCTGCCACACCCACCAAAGAAAAGTTTCTGAACTTGTTTCGGAAACTTTTCTTTCGTCTATGAGGAGGAACCAACAGCGTTGGTTCCGTCAGGGATCGAAAGCCGGAACGCTGCTAAGGCAGCGTGAGGCGGGGTCGCGACCGCCGTTTAGGCGAGTTGTGACCGATCCCTGCCACACCCACCAAAAAAGACTCTTGGAAAAATTTCAAAGGGTCTTTTTTGTTTTGACATCAAAGCTTCCATATGATAGTTTTCATAGTCGCACACACAAACAAAAAGGTACCAATCGGAAGGGGGGTTTTCGTTGGCCGGACGAAGTCCTTTGGAGAGGAGAGGGGGAGTAGAGAATAGAAGATCAGGAAAGGAGAGACGGGGGAACAATTGGACGACGACAGCAGGGCTGCGCGAAGACGAAGATTTTTGGAAGTTCGAGAAGCAATACGGGCGTCGAAGGCCGAACACCGACCGCCGGATCGGCAAGATTGAAAGGCGACATGGCGAACGTCGGAGTGGAGATAGACGAGGTGGAGGTGATAGGAGAGGGGCACCAACACCACCCAACATCGCAGCTCGAACCACAAGGCCGGAGCAGGTAACAGAACTGGTGGTTGCCGGGGGTGAAAGGCGGCCACCTGTTATGCCACCAGGTTCGGTTTCCAGAAGAGGCGAACCAGTAAAGTATGTTCCACCGACCCCGCCTCAGCGTGTCCAAGAGGAGCGCGATCGGAACCGTGAGCTGGTGGAGCAGACGTTCGAGCAGAGTTCGCTTGAACGTATGGCGCCGGGATTCGCCTCGTTTCTGCGATCAAGCCGGAAGAAAATCGCCAGTTGGAAACTGACGAAGGGCATCAGAGCGGGCTGGCGGCAGCTCATGAAGCCTCCGGACGGGGGGACCAGCAACGCCTAAGGCCCGGAAGTGATTGAAAAAGGCGTGTAGGATGTTAATCCTGCACGCCTCGATTTTTTATACGGTTTTTTTATTCAGATATTTTTTGATTTCCCGTATGCTTTCTTTTAAGGTATCGTAAATAACAGGAAGTTCTAGATAATCTATGGCAATTGCCACCCAAGCCAGCCAGGGCGTGAATTCAATTAAGTCTCCTTGCTCCACCAAGTGCTCAAATACGTACTCGTCTGTAATCCAAAACAGATGGAGCCACTGAATATTGATAAATATCAAATAAAGTAGGCTTTTGTAAGTAAACTTCTGTCGCAAGAAATGAATGTATAATATAGAGGTAGAAATCAGAGCTGGAATTTCACTATAATCAAATAAGATTGATAGTTGCCCCCAAATTGGTTCGAGGAAAAAGAAACTTCTTCCTGTTAATCTGAAAAGGATAACCTCGGTAAACAACCAGTAGAGGTGAAAGATTTGAAGCAAAAACAGGAAGCTTGTGAAAACAAGATTGAACTTATAATTTCTTTCGTACCATCCCCAAAATTTATTAAACATTTTTGTGTCATCCTGAACAAGATATCAGGATCCAGTTCATAATTACAGATTCCCGCTTTCGCGGGAATGGATGAGGTTATTATATCATGCAAGAGCGTTTACAAAAATTAATATCGCAGGCCGGCATTGCTTCCAGAAGAGCTGCAGAAGATCTTATCACTTCCGGCAAAGTCAAAGTCAACGGTAAGGTTGTGACTGAACTTGGCACTAAGGCTGATTTGTCCAAGGATAAAATAACTGTTAACAACAAACCTATCCATGAACAGAAGTTCTTGTATTTGGCTTTTAACAAACCAAAGCGATACATTACCACCAGATCCGACCCTCGCAAACGACGCACTGTTTATGATTTGCTCCCGGTTGAACTTCGGAACGCAGTTTGGCCTGTGGGCCGATTAGACTTCAACACCGAAGGTCTTTTGTTGTTTACCAACGACGGAGATCTCACACAGCAGCTAACCCATCCCTCAAATGAGCACGAAAAAGAATATGAAGTCATTCTCGACAAGGAACTCTCCAGCGGTAGAATTGAGAAAATTGAAACTGGTATGATGATCGACGGTGAAAAAACCGCGCCCGCTAAACTTCGAGTGGATGGAACAACGGTTTACATTACCATCCATGAAGGAAAAAACCGACAAATCAGAAAAATGTTCGG
>DASPKQ010000122.1:0-5348 GCA_035627995.1 Verrucomicrobiia bacterium
TGTGAGCCAGTGCATCACTGAGCTTATTAAAAGTCATCAGGTCGTTCATATAATGGGCACCGGAAAAAAACAAACTACACTCATTGATCCCAACTACCACGTATATGATTTTTTGGGACCTGAAATGCCGACTATAATGAAAATGGCACATATGGTTATTTGTCGGGCCGGTTTGTCTACTATTTCCGAGCTTTCAGTCCTAGGAAAAGTGGCAATTGTAGTTCCCATGCCTCAGAGTCATCAAGAGCTTAATGCGGCAATTCTCAAAGAACGGTCGGCGGCTGTGGTGCTGGATGATCAGGAATTTTCTGCAGAAAACTTAGTCAGAGTGGTAAATAGTCTTAAGTTCAACGTCGAGCGCCAGAAGTTATTGGCCAGGAATATTCAGAACTTAATACCGAGGGATGCGTCACAGAAACTGGCAAACATTATTATTAATCTTTCAAATGCAAATTCAAAATAGGCGACCAAAAATCGGTATCGCCCTTTCAGGCGGAGCTGGCCGAGCAATAGGCCATATTGCTGTTTTAGATGTGCTTAGGGAGAATAATATACCTATCGATATAATAGTTGGTTGCTCATCAGGGGCTCTGGTTGCGGTATCTTATGCCGCAGGAACGCTGGATTATCTAAGAAATATCTTTACCACTTTAACTGCGAAGCAAATTTGGAGTCTGTGGTCCATCAGGGGTGCCCGAGGAGGTTTATTTCATTTGCATAAAGTTGATCCAATTTTCAAGAAACTGACACGAGAGCTGAATTTCGAAGAGCTGCCAATAAAAGTTGGAGTTACTGCGGCTGATATTGAGAGCGGCCAGCTGGCAACTTTGACACGGGGTGACATTATCCAGGGTCTAAAGGCCAGTGTTGCAATTCCGGGCTTGTTTGAACCTGTAGTTATTAACAATCGTATTTTGCTCGAAGGCGGATTGATTAACATTGTACCAACTCTTCCTACCAAACAATTGGGTGCGGATATTGTAATCGGGGTAAATGTGGCCATATCCAAATTTTTCTACCAGAAGAAAATGCCAATCTTCCGTTTAATTAGATCTCTCAGACGCGCAATGGGTATAGATTATGTTCAACATGAAATTATCAACCCGATATCATCGCAGATTATTGATCAAGTAGAAAAGCAATTTGGTGTAAAAAAACGACGTGTCCCAAACGCTTTCAGAATTTTTGCCTGGGCCGTTGACCACTCCTATAATATTGAAGAAGAGTGGAACGAAGAGAAACAGAGTTGCGACATAATGATTGAGCCTCCTGTGAAAGAGTACGGTAAAGTCGGCCTTAAGAGAGCGGAATTGATTTATGATGAATGCCGAAAATCAGCAATTGCCGCCTTGCCTCAAATTAAGAAAATAATCGAAGAATACCAATCAGCGCAACAGCCTGTACAAGAAAGAGTGATTAATGATTAGTCAAAATAAGCCATACCTCATTGGTATTGGAGGAATAGGTGTTTCTGCTTTAGCCAGATTATTTTTAGGTATGGGAAAGCCGGTTGCCGGGTCTGACCTAAGAGATTCAGCAACGGTTCAGGAGTTAATTGCGCTGGGAATTAAGGTAAATATCGGTCACTCGGCAGAGAATATAACAGCCTACAATCCCGATGTGGTTATTTTTAGCGAGGATATCTCTCCGCAGTCTCAAGGTTATGCGGAGCTTAGTCAGGCAAAAAAACTTGGGATTCCTTCCTTAGGCTATTCCCAGGCTTTAGGCCAACTAATGGAAGGTCATTTCCAAATTTCAGTGACAGGAACTAATGGCAAGTCGACTACTACGGCTTTGCTGGGTTTAATGCTTGAGGAAGCCGGGTTGGATCCTGCGGTTGTGGTAGGTTCAAAGCTTTCACCTAAGAACGCCAGTCGAAAGTTTATCGCTAACGCGCGTTTAGGTGAAGGAAAATATTTTGTGGCTGAAGCAGACGAATATCACCGACACATGATGGATCAAAATCCTAACCTTGTTGTATTGACCAACGTCGCCGAGGACCATCTTGACTACTATAAAGATATCACGGAGATAAAAGCTGCTTTTGAGGACTTTATTAAAAAAGTTCCAGTCGATGGAACCGTGGTTTACAATGCCGACGATCATACGGCAGTCGAAGTCGGCCGAAAGGCTCACTGTCACAAAGCCACTTTCGGCATACATCATTATGCGGATTTGCAGGCGATTAACCCCAAAGCGGAAAAAGGAAAGCAGAGTTTTGATCTCCATTATAAGGATCAGAATTTAGGGAGGGTAGAAATCGCAATGCCAGGACTGTTTAATATTTCGAATGCGCTTGCTTCTTCGCTTGCGGCCTTAAGCATCGGCGTAAGTTTTGACGTAATAAAAAAAGTTTTAGGCGAGTTTGCCGGAATCTGGAGACGTTTTGAAATTCTGGGACAGTTTGGCAATGCTGTGGTAGTTTCTGATTATGCCCATCATCCGGCCGGGGTTGCAGGCACTATCGAAGCGGCCAAGCAATTTTTTCCAGGAAAAAAGATTCTATTTGTTTTTCAGCCTCACCATAGAAACCGAACCAAACGATTATTTGGTGAGTTTGTCGAATCATTGGAGGGATCAGATAATTTAATTTTGCCGGAGATTTTTGACGTCTCAGGACGTGAACACGGTGAGAATGTCAGTTCGCAAGATTTGGTTAACGAACTCAAAAACAAAGGTGTTGCCGCGGAATTTGCCGCAGATCTTGATCAGACTGAGCAGCTCTTAAGAAGCACTGGCCAACAATACGATGCAATTATTATGATGGGTGCCGGTGACATCGATCTTTTGGCTCGTAAACTGGTAAATTCATGATCAATATTGAAAAAGAAAAAAACCTGGCGCCCTTAACGACTTTTGGTGTCGGAGGGGTGGCAAGGTATTTTGTCGAGGTGTTCAGCGAACATACACTTTCTCAGGCTGTGGACTTTGCCAAGCAAAACAGAGCTCCCATTTTTTTGCTTGGTGGCGGAAGCAATATTTTGGTGAGCGACGCCGGATTCAACGGCATGGTCATTCAAAATAAAATTAAAGGATCAAAGATCGATGCCCGTCTAGGTCTTGTTGTGTCCTCTGCTGGTGAAGATTGGGACAGGTTGGTGGAAAACTGCATTACACAAAAGCTTGCTGGTGTTGAATGTCTTTCCGGGATACCAGGATCAGTTGGAGGTGCTGTTGTTCAGAATATCGGGGCATATGGACAAACTTTTGGCAATGTCGTGGCCAGAGTGAGAGTTTTTGATACTAGAACCAAGAAATTTAAAGAACTAGACCGTTCACAGTGTGGGTTTGAGTACCGCAACAGCTTGTTTAAGCAAAATATCGGTCGGTTCATAATTATAAGTGTGATGTTTAAGCTCAAGCCTGGCGGGGCACCCAATACCAGTTATCAGGATCTTAAAGAAATATTTGGAGATCGAGTTCCAAGCTTATCCGAAGTGAGAGATTCTGTCTTAGAAATTCGAGCCGGAAAGGGAATGGTAATAAACCCAAAATATGAATCATATAAAAGCGCTGGTTCATTTTTCAGAAACCCTGTAATTGATCAAAACCTCTTTGACCGTATTCGACCGGAATTGGAGCAGGGCAGTCCAAGCAAACCTTGGTTTTGGCCAGCTGAACACAATAAAATTAAGATCTCAGCAGCTTATTTAATTGGAAAGGCTGGGTTTCCTAAAGGATATAAAGAAGAAAACGTTGGTATTTCACCCAAACAAAACCTTGCCATAATTAACCGTGGCGAGGCTACAGCTTCAGAAATTTACAATTTTGCCCAAAAGATAAAACGCTCCGTTTTGGAAAGATTTGGGGTTGAACTTGTGGAAGAAGTCATTTTTGTAGGGGAATTTGTTGACGGAGGAGCCTTAAGCGCTTAATATTAAAATTGAGGAACAAAATGCAAATTTCAATCAAAGGCACAAATCTAGATCTAACCCCTTCCCTGAAGGATTATGTTGAGGAAAAAATAGGTAAACTGGAGAAATATCTTGGGAAATTTGACCAAGGCAGGGTGGAACTTGAAAGAGACAAACATCATAATACCGGCAATGTCATGAGAGCGGAAGTAATGTTGTTTACCGGTGGAATAATCATGAGAGCCGACGCTTCATCCGAAGACATCTACGCTTCAATTGACCTTGTAATCCCTAAATTAAAGGAGCAGATTTCTAAATTTAAAGACAAGAAGGCAACTCTACAGAAGCGAGGCGCTCGAAGTGCCAAGAAAAAAAGATAAAAATTATTGACATCGCCGTCAAAAGGTTTATTATTAGATAGTTATTATTTTTGAGCTGAATTGAAAAAGAATTTTAAACGGTTCTGGAAACTCGGACAAGAGGAGTACAACACTCAGTATTTCGACATCAATAAGGATGGCGAGCTAGTAGTCAAAGAAGGTTACTATCAATATAACGTAACCAATATCATAAAAAAATACGGCACCCCGACAGAGGTGATTTTTCCGTATATTTTAGAGAACAGATTGCGAGATCTTATAGATCTTTTTAACGCTTATATTAAGATATTGGGATACAGGGGCAAGTTCTACTACCACTATGTTATGAAGGTTAATCAGAACAAAGAATTTGTTCTTCCAGCCATTGCTGAAGGTGCTCACATTGAAGTTTCATCCGCCAACGAATTGTTCTTGGTAAAAAGGATGCTTGAGCAGGATAAATTCAACCGCCGCATAAGGGTGACATGTAACGGTCCAAAAACCGAAAAGTATATTCAATTGATTGAGGAGCTAAAAGGCAAAGGACTGATTGTTGTTCCAATCATTGAAAATCAGCAAGAGTTGGAGCGGCTCAGGAAGTTTAAAGGTGAAGTTGGAGTTCGTGTTAATTTAGATATCAAAGTAGACGCCCATTTTGATAAGAAATTCAATCACTTTGGTTTTACCGAAGAAGAATTGATAAGAATCGGAAAAATCAGAAATTTATCTATTCTGCATTATCATATTTCCTGCCAGATTGAAAAAATAGATGGGTTCATAAAGCCGTTAAAGCGTGCTTTACATTTGTACGCAAAACTTAAGGAAAAAAATCCCGCTTTAGACACAATTGATTTTGGTGGTGGAGTAGGGATCCCTTACGAAAAGAAACGCCGGCTATATACGACCAAAAGTCTAGTAAATCAGATTATCAAAACCGTTAAAAAAGAATGTGATAAGTTACAAATTCGTCATCCAAATTTGGTGTCAGAATGGGGAAGTTATGTGGTTGCTCCCGCACAAATCACTGTTTTTAAGATCGTTGCGGAGAAACCTGTAGCTAATAAGCCGGATACGAAATGGTACTTTATCGACGGTAGTTTTATCACAAACCTGACTGATACGTGGTCAGTCAGAC
>DASPKQ010000123.1:0-4363 GCA_035627995.1 Verrucomicrobiia bacterium
TATTTTTTGTTAATTAAGTTTACTATAAGGCGAATCATTACTTCTTTCTGATCAGGTTTACTTTCCGCCACCAACAACGCTAGTGCTGCGAGTGCCGCATCATTAATTTTACGTTCTCCTTTGCGATTGTAAAGGTAATGGTTTTGTACAAGAAATAATAAAAGTAAAAGCGAACCAATACGTTTGTTACCATCCACGAACGGATGGTCTTTAATCACGAAATAGAAAAGATGGGCAGCCTTTTCCTCTAAGCTGGGATAAAGATCTTTGCTGCCGTACGATTGTTGTATACTCTTAAGAATTCCAGAAAGCCGATGTCCAGTATCGCGACCAAACAGTTCCGTGGCTTGTTTTGTAGCAACCAATCTTTTTCTGAATCGTTCAATCGCATCCACTGCTTTTTCATACTCGATATACTTGGCGGCCTTCTTGGAAACGTTTTCAATTTCCAATTTGCCCGTGTCGTATAAATTCAGAATAGTCCATGTCTGAAGGTAATCCGTGATAATGTTCAAAAAATCTTTTTCGTATCCTTCTGTTCGACGCGATTCCAAAGCTTGTTGGAAAATTTTTCGGGCTTGTTCGAGCTCCTTTACTTTAGCTTGATAAATTAGAAGCCTTTGTTCATGGAAGGCATAGCCTTTAAGCATTAACTCTTTTAATTTTTGTGTTGCCCAAATTCTGAATTGGGTTGCTCTATTGGAGTTTATCCGATACCCAACCGAAATAATTGCATCGAGATTGTAGTATTTAACTTTGTACGTTTTTCCGTCCGCTGCAGTATGTTCCAAAATGGAACTAACTGATTTTTCGTCTAGCTCTTTAGATTTAAATATATTTCTTAAATGTTTGGTGATCGCAGGTCTTTGAGTACCAAATAGTTCAGCGATTCGAGATTGATCGAGCCAAAAGCCTTGATCCTTTATTGTAACTTTGACCTCAGGACCCGACTTTGTTTGATAGATGATTATGTCGTTTTTACTGTTTGATTCTCCAGTCATATTTTTGAATCTATTCGGAAATCCTAAGAGTTGAGATATTCGGATCCGATTACATGAATCATAACAAACCTTGGTCAATTTGACATATGTGGATAAGGATTTTAAAATAGCTAAGAATGATGACACGAGAAACACCGAAAATCAATCTCAACTCAAAATGCTTTAAAGCCGAAGCTTGATGCTTCGGTTTTTTTGCGGCCAACCATAAGGAGGCTTCGTGGCGATTACCAGTCATGGTCATTTTGGTTTCTATTCCCTTTGCCTCCTTGGATCCGGGTATACCGTGTTCATCAAGGAGCCTGAGGACCACCGCAACCCCGGATCAGGAATTCGAACTACCAGATCCGACCTCAAGGTCGAAATCTCTGATGTGAAGTTCATGGTGAACTTCACCGAAGAAGTGAGTGTCGTCGACTTTTTTCTTCACCACTGGGAAGGGAAAGTGGTGAAGACGATTCCTGCCGGCGAGCACACGTTCATTCAGATGTCGATCCCAGGCGTGTCCTGCTCCCACATGATCGTCAAGGAAGGAACGGTCTTGGGCTGGGCCCCACTCGGCTTCGAGCGCACGTGTCATCGATTGGGCGTTACCCCAGTCGAGATACGTGAAACCGTGAGTGCCTAGAGCGAGTGACCTAAACTTACAGGGCGGACTTCAGTAACATGAGTCCGTCCTTTGCTTTTGACAAAATTTTTTAACGCAAATATAATAGCTCCTTATCTTGCTTCCAAAAAGTAGCAAGTTGCCGTATACTTAATTTAGAAATTAACTGAAACTGGAAACACAACGCGGCTACTGTTGAAAGTTTCCCGAAAGAAAATATGTCCAAGCATTCTACAAAAATTCCGGCGGCAAAGGATAATTTGGAAGAAACTCTATCCTCGATCAGAGATAAATTCGGCGAAGGATCAATCATGACGCTCAAGGCAGCTACCGTCATGAATGTAGAGGTAATTCCCACTGGATGTTTGTCACTTGATTTGGCATTAGGTGTCGGGGGAATACCAAAGGGAAGAATCATAGAAATTTATGGTCCAGAAGCTTCTGGCAAAACAACACTCGCTATGCATATCGTTGCTGAGGTACAGAAGCAAGGTGGGCTTGCGGCATTTGTTGATGCTGAGCACGCCCTCGATCCCGATCGTGCAAAAGCAGTAGGAGTTAAAGTTGATAAACTTTTAATCTCTCAACCAGACAACGGCGAACAAGCATTAGACATTGTGGAGGCATTAGTACGGTCAAATTCCGTTGACATTATCGTCGTTGATTCCGTAGCCGCGTTAACTCCGCGAGCAGAAATTGAAGGCGAGATGGGCGATTCACATATGGGTCTGCACGCAAGACTTATGAGTCAAGCTCTTCGCAAACTAACAGGCATTATTTCTAAGTCCCGCTCTACCGTAATTTTTATAAATCAAATCCGAATGAAGATTGGAGTTATGTTCGGCAATCCGGAAACCACAACCGGCGGACAGGCTCTGAAGTTTTATTCTTCGGTTCGAGTGGAAGTCCGCAAAATTGCTCAGATCAAACAAGGCGAGGCAATTGTGGGTAACCGGGTTAAGGCAAAGATTGTAAAGAACAAAGTTGGAGCTCCCTTCAAGACTACAGAATTCGATATTATGTTCTCTGAGGGCGGTATCTCCTATACTTCAGATTTGCTGGATACTGGTGTCGCTTATGGTGTCATTAACAAGTCAGGCAACACTCATAGCTTCGGTGAAACAAAATTGGGAGTTGGCCGGGAGCAATCAAAAAACTTCCTTAAGGAAAATCCCAAAGTTGCCAAAGACATAGAGAAGCAAATTAGACAAAAAGCCAAAGAGGCTGATTTATCGGCCAGTTCTGGCGAATAATCATATATATCTCGGATAACCGTGCTCCTAAAAGAGCACGGTTTTTGGTTTTTAGGTTAATTGAATGATAAAGCAAAGATGTTAATCAGACTGAATGTCAAGATCTTACGTCAAGCAAGACCTTAAACGATGCATTAGTGAAACTTTATGCCATCTGCGAATGGGCCAAGGTGGAGGTCGTACTATTGTGGGCCAACTGCCTCAAATACAAACATGCATTTGTGTTTGGCAACCGAAAGTTCGTTGTGTTTTTATTTTTTGGGCCAACACATCTCACTTTGTTGCTGAAGATCTGTAACTTTTTTGTTCAAAATGATCTGGCCTAACCGAGTTTACGAAAATTTTATTGGCATTTCCACCAGAGTTTCAGAATTGCTAAAAATGACGACTATTTTGGATTGGTTTTTGGAAAAAAATCTGTTCTAATTATTGACGAGGCTTCAATTTTCTGCTATAATAGGTTTAGAACATTGAAAACAGAATAAGTTTAGGCCTACAAGGATATAGCGAAGGGCGCCGAAAGCTTAAAAACACTCTTAAGCGGTCTGCGTTCTTCACTATTCGTCATAGCCGTCTAGTCCGGCTGTTTGCAAAACAAAAATAAAATGTTTGTTACAAAAATAAAACAAAAATAAAACACAAAAATATTTGTTAGGTCTAAACAACCATAAGAACAGTGATGAACTTTTTACTTATAAAGCGACTAGGCATATAAGTCCGTTCTGCGGTTATCACAACAGAATGTTTACCTCTGCTTCAGGCTTGGCGGCTCAACTTTAAAACAAAATTTTTTTAAAGATTATTGAGCCCCGAATCCTGCAAGCGGAGATAAGCTTCGTGATTATCGCCCACAGAGCGGATCTCGCCACATAAATTTTTTTTGGGGGCGGTAAGATCCGCTCTGTACCCAACTAATTCAAAGTACAGAGCCATAAAAACAGCAAGCCTAAGATAGAGGCTTTTTTTGTTGCCTAAAAATCCATCCTAATTTACAATAATAGTAAGTTTCAATCTTAACCGTTAAATATGAACGCAAATTTAGTAGAAGAAAATAAAGCGAAGCTTATGGCTGAGGAAAAAAGACTGCGCGGAATTCTAGGCCACGAAGGAAAGTTGGAAGGTAAAGGCGAATTCCCCGGGGAGTACAAACCTAATTTTACCGAAGCAGGAAGAGAAGAAGGAGAAAACGCTTCTGAAGTTGAACAGTATGCCAACGATTTGGGTGTTACTGTCGATCTTGAAGAAAAATTAACTAAGGTTGAAGCAGCATTAAAGAGAATTGAAGACGGAACATACGGAAAATGTGCAATGGGAGATGAAATTGAAGAAGATCGACTTCGCGCTTTGCCAGAAGCTGATACTTGCATCAAACATTCGGCCTAATGTTTAATAAAATATTTTTTGTAATTTTAGTGGATCAAATAACGAAAGCAGTTTTTAGCTCTCGTGATTTTTTCTTTGGCCCTATTAAAATCTATCTTAAGAAAAATTTTGGGTTACCTTTC
>DASPKQ010000124.1:0-6101 GCA_035627995.1 Verrucomicrobiia bacterium
GTCCTTACTTCAAAAAGATCATGGGAGTAGTTCAAATCGATAGGAGCCACTCTATAAAGCAACTTCATAATATCTTGTAAAAGTAACGGCTCGTTGTGATTGAGCCTGATTGAAGCTGTTGTGTGCGGAGCAAAAACAGTAACTAAGCCTGAGTCCACGTCCGAATTAACCACAACCGCTTTCACTTCATCGGTGATATCAATAACTTCAAATTGCTTTTGGGTTGTAAGGAAAAGTTTCTGGGTCTTTATTTTCATTTACGCCAATTGTTGATGATAAAAAAACCGTAACTTACAAAACTTGCTCAGATAAGCAAGAAAGCTACGGAGTGCTTAACATTTTTACTTCGAATATCCATCAGGATTTTTATGTAAATTTATTATGACAATTCAAAGCTTAAAAGTCAAGCAATCCGTATGTTTCTTTTACAAAAAAACACCTCGATTAGGTGTTTTTTTGACTGAGTATTAAAGTATGGAGTCTTTAGCAGCTTTTGCGACTCGGAACTTCACAACTGTCTTAGCAGGGATTTTGATCTGCTCGCCAGTCGCTGGATTTCGTCCCATCCTAGCTTCTCGGTGCTTTTTTAAGAGCTTGCCGAGGCCTGGGATAGTGAATTCACCGCTCTTTTTAGCTTCGTCATAGGCTAAATTCACGAGTGCTTCTAACATTTCGCCCACTTCCTTACGGCTTTTTCCAAGCTTTTCCGCAAGGGCAGTAAGCGCTTCGGACTTGGTCATTCCTTTGGCCATAGTGTCCTTTCCTTAATAGTTATTAACAATCTACGACTAATTATAACAAAACCCTAATAAATACGCTAGTTTTGTCAAAGGTCAAAAAAATCACCTCAAAATATGCCCATCTTTAGCTTTGAAATTAACACAAACCTAAGCTATACTTATTTCAATTTCATGAGGGAAAAATGGCACAAAAACGGGAGCGATTGCGGTTTCTTGCGCGAAGATCAGGTGAATCACTGCGCGATTGGGTGAAGCGAGTTTCCGCCAAAGAGCCGAAACTTAGGTTTCAAATGGAGCGTCTTTATAAGAAGTTTTTAAAGGCCCTTCACAAGAGCCGTTTGCAGGCGGAAGGAGGAGGTTCCAAAAAAGAATAGACCCCGTCAATCGCATAACTTTCATGCGAGTGACGGGGTTTCTTAGTCAGCCTAAGCGACGGCCGACTGCGACCAGAAGACCTGGTTGTAGACCGTAAGGTCGAGATTGCCCGTGTCTTCGTTAAGCCTGTACGCAGTCACGCCGCAGTTTTCAGGCGGATCCGCCATGTACAACTCCATGTACTTGGTAGCGTTCCACCGTTCCAGATTGTACCGGAAAGCGCGAATCGTTCCACCGTGTGTGAACACACAGACATTCTTCCCTGCTCGAACCCGTCGCAACAGGCCGATGAACGTATACACGTCACCGCAAACGTCGCACTGGCTTTTGCCGCCTGGTGGAACGCCGTAGAAGGGACCGTACCGTTCCCAGTGCTCCTTGATGTACGGAAAATTCCGCTCAACTTCTGCGTCGGTCATGTTGTACGCGTATCCAGGGAATCGTTCGCGGACTAAATGGCTTTCGCGAATCTTCATCTGGGACAGCTCTTCTGGCGTATACGCTTCGAGCGCTGCATCCATCGTCTGCTTCGTCCGAAGATAACCGGAGTGGTAGACGACATCAAAGATGCCGTAATGCTGCCGCAGATGTGGTCCAATGGTCCGAGCCTGCCTTGCCCCTCGGTCAGTGATCGGAACGAGATGGTCTGGAACGCCGCGTATAATCGCCGCCGACTCGTCATCCGGCAAGTATGAATTGCTTTTCTTGAGCTGGTTACGCTCCGACTCGGCGTGACGAACGAGAACCAACAATTTGGGTCTGTCTGCCTCCTTGGGATTATCCATGTCACCTCCTATATTCAACATAACTCAAACTGTCAAACTTTGGCAAATAAAAAACCGCCCGCCATTTGCATCGTTCGCAAATGACGGGCGTTTATTACTTGAAGTCTGGGCAGCAGCGATCTGACGTTACTGTATTCTTGAGCTTAGGCTGCAGCTCGAAGTTTCCCATCGTCACGTTTGAGAATCAATGTAAGAATCGGGGGGGTCAGCAAGGTGGTCAGGATGACCATGATCACAATGACGGAAAAAATTTCATCGTTGACCACGCCCAATGAGCGTCCGATTGTGGCAAAGATCAATCCGACTTCGCCACGTGGCACCATACCAAAACCAACCAGATTCTTATTGACGTGGCCGGCTGCGAAACCGGATACGTATTTGCCGATAAAGGCAACGACAGTGATTACCGTTGCGACCGCAAGAATCCTCGGATCAAACAAGGTTTGCAGGTTGACTGAAAACCCTGTCCAAACGAAGAACAGCGGCACCAAAAAGAGCGCTACTGGTTCAATTAATTCCTCCACATGTACGTCTGGCTTGTCAAAGAATTTGAAGTGAACAGGATCTAGAACAAGCCCAGCCGCAAAGGCACCCACAATGGGCGCCAGACCAATTTTACCTGCGGCATAAGAGAACAGAAGAGCAAAGCCTATAGCCAGTGTGAACTTCATCCCCACACCAGTATGGATTCGGGAAAACCACTTTCCTAGACGAGGGGCAAGTAGCTGACCGAGCACGATTGAACCCACCAGGAACAGGATGGCTTTGGCCAAAATCCACACCACTCCACCAACACTGATTGCTCCTACAGTAACGATTGCAGAAATGACGGCAAGAATCACCAGACCCATCACATCGTCGATTACCGCAGCGCCCAGCACGATTTGGGCTTCAGGAAGTTGAAGTTTGCCCAAGTCTCGAAAGACTCTTGCTGTGATACCCACCGAAGTCGCAGTGAGTGCCGCTCCCAAAAAAAGATAGGCATTGGCACTTAGGCCGGGCAGAAGCCAAGGACCCACAATGTAGGTGCCGAGTGCAAACGGTGCGACCACTCCAATTATCGCGACAAGAAAAGCACGCGTGCCTACTCGCCGCATTTGCGCGATGTTGGATTCGAGACCAACTTGAAATAAGAGAATGATCACACCCAATTCCGCCAAAAACGGAATGAAGGCGTCTGACCGAGCTCCGTCCAACCAGTGGATACCCAACAAGGTCAGGTTTCCAAGAACGACCCCGATCACCAACTCTCCGAGAACCGACGGTTGGCCGATCTTTTCGACCAGGCTGGAGAGTTTTGCCGCTATTAAGAACACGGCAATCCACAACAGGGTCGGAAGAATGCTATGTGTCTCCCCTGGGTCTCCCGCTGCCTCTGTGGCCGCGAACATGGTAGTTGGGACTGCTGCAATAAGGACCAGTACCATCAGAATTTGGAAACAAAATAAAACAGCCTTAGGCATAAAGTTTGCTCCTTTTCAATTTTTTCACACCCAAAAATTATAAATAAAAAAAAATATTTTTGGCAAGACCCAGCGAAATCGGAAGTATTGACACTTTCAAAAATCAACCCGCCATTTGCATCGTTCGCAAATGACGGGCTTAGTGTTGTGCGCTAGCAGCTTGAACAGCAGCGGTCCGGCAGCGTTCTGAATCCCACGCAAGCTTCTTCCGAGGATCGATAGATACCGATGAAGAACCCATGCACATTCTTCGGGACCCCAATCGGGATTTCTACCCGAGTCTCCGCATGCGTCGCGATGACGATAGGAGCTTCAGCGGTGGAACCGCAGGAGTGTTCAACTGTTACGCGCAGTGTTCTGGAACACCCATGCCAAAACGTGAACTTGGCTTGCGGCGGAAGCGGGATCGGTTTGTCCCAGTAATCTCCGGAGTAGGGGTGACGAGCCACTAGCCAAACGGACTGCCCAGGGTACGATTCCAGGATTTGGGCCAGGAATTCTTCTCTTGCTTTGCCGGGCTTGAGGCCGGCAATAGCGTCTGCTAAATCGTGCTCTAACAGGCTCATAGCAGGCCTCCAATCTGTGTTGTTGAACCTTAACTAAGATACGGGAACAGGGAATAAAAATCAAGGGTAAACGAAAGGCCGCGGGAAGCACATAATTGTGCTAACCAGCGGCCTTCTTCTTCAATCTAATCGTTGGCGGAGTAGTGATCCTTGGCTTCTCGGGAATGTACCTTCCCCTTCTTACTTCGGCGAGACTTCGATCTACCGCAATTCCCGTGAGACTCTGTCGTTCGTACCTGATTCCACTGAAGGATCTGAGCCGTCCGCCACTTCGACGAATTGGCATATGGACCTCCTGCTATTCGAAGTTAAAGTATAAAATATCTTTTATTGTTTGAAAAGCTAAGACTCTTAAGGTTGAAATTGCTTGCGTATTTATGCTATGGTTTACAGCACACGAAGGAGGACTCTATGCTGATAGTGTACGTTGCCCATCCGATCGGCGGAAACGTCACGGTCAACATGGCCTCCGTAAAAGCCATTGTTGATCGGATGTTTAATGATCGACCCGAAGTCTATCCGATCGCGCCGTACCTCTTTGCTTTGGAACGTCTCGACGATTCAAAGGCTGAGGACCGACGACGCGGAATCGCGATCAACAAACTGTACTTCGATCGGCGTTTCATTGATGAAGTCTGGTTGTTTGGCAATCGGGTTTCATCGGGAATGTGGGAAGAAGTGCGGTGGGCTCGACGATTGCGTATCCCCGTAGTTCCGATGAACAACAAGGTGCTTCTAAGCCTCATTCGCAAGGAACTTACCCCAGGCGATCGCATGACGCTGATTGGCAGTAGCCACCAGCAGAAAACTCTGGCCACGTATCTTGGAGAGATGAAGGATGGCAACGGGATCTATGCCCGCAACCACATTCATCCTCTGCTTGATCTGTCGTGGGGAGACATTGCCCACATCGATCCACTGCATGGTACGCTCCCCCATTGTTTCAGGGACGCGGCCTAAAGCTTAGGAGACTTTGTGCAAATTCTCATCTTGGTCTTGCTCATGCTGTTGTTGCAAGTTTCGACAGCTGCTGCCCAGAACGCGAAACCGCTACCGCCCTCACCGATTCGAGGTATCACTGATGAAAGCTGGTGGCACTTAACCCGCCAGATTGCGAAAGGTGAAGACCGCGACGATCCAGCGAAGATGGTTGGGTTCTGGGCAAAGATTGTGAGTAGTACCTTTGGCCATGAGGATAGATCAGAGCTTGAGTTTCTTGCCAATCGACGGCCTACTCGCAAGCTTATCGGTCCGGACGGAGAACTCTACATGACCGTCTTTGCTGGTCTCTTGCTTGCGCTCGACCAAGAAAAGCAGAAGGAAGCAACTACCAAAGCTGCGCTCGAGGCAGTGCTTAAGGAAGCAACTCAACTCCTCGTGGACCTTAAAAAGGAACGCGAGAACCTGGTGCAACTTCAGCAGAAATACAAAGCCACGCCTGATCCCTAAAGGGTCGGCGTGGCGTTTCATTTCTATTACCTTTTAGCTATTTTTTTAGGTCGTAATTTTCTTAATTCAAACGGCATGAGTTTGGCTAAAGCCACAATTTCTTTTAACTTACCCATTTTCGTGGATAGCAAACTACGGTCATGATTTTCATTTAGCGCCGTGGCAGATAACTTCACCTTTTCTTCAAAAGATTCGATTTCTTTGGAATGATCGACAAAAGCAGTTTTTCCGTTTACAAGCTGCAATAACATTGAAACAACCTTATCTTCAATAAGGCCGAATTCAATTCTATAATTGTTCATGGTTTCGGTGGAAAGTTTTTCGGGAATAACGTTCAGATGATAGCTCCTGAGTTCATCATAAACAATTTCTTTATCTTTAGCGTTCATACACTTAGTATACTCTTATTCCGAAAATATAGATATAGACGCACAGCCAAAAATAATTGTTTATTTGGTAAAAATAAACAAAAAACCACCTTTTTATAAGGTGGTTTTTTATAATTTTTATTTTGTTAAATATGCGTTGGTAAAGCTATTTATAGTTCCGGTTGCACTAAGTCTGACCTGAGAATCTATCCAACCTGAGTAATCCCGAACCGATTTGAGATAAACTTTTGTGGCGCCTGAGACAATCATATAATTTCCTCTACTTGTGTTGTCTGAGCCTTTAAGCGTGCCGCTAAATGAGACGTTCCCTGCCTCAGCCGCGCCGCCTCGATCT
>DASPKQ010000125.1:0-6463 GCA_035627995.1 Verrucomicrobiia bacterium
TTGGAGCGGGGAGCAACAGGTTGGGTCTTTGGTCCTGAACTGTTATTGCCCGTGGTACCAGACACCGGAGGAATGATTTTTTCTGATTTATCTTTCTCATCGTTATCCTCTTCTGTTTCTTCTGGTGTCGGAACTGTTGTCTGCTGATTTGGTCCGTTGATACTATTGCTTGGACCGGAATTAGAATTATTTGAGGATGAAGGAGTGTTTTTATTTTTTTCTTCTACCCCCTCCTCATTATCATCATCAAGATTATCTTCATCTCGGTTCCGCATATCTTCGAAGTTGTCCTTTATTCTATCTCTTATTTGAGGCAGATTGATCGCTGGCAAATTGATACTGACAGACTCATCCGTTTGAGGCGCTGTAGTTTGTGCGTTAATTCCGCTGGGTATCAAAAATAAGGCCATCATTAATGTGGCTAATAAGTGCTTGGTTTTTAATTGGTGTGTAGCTTTAAACATACTCTTATCAAACATGAACGTAATTAAGTTGTTAATTGTAGGGTTTGGACTATAAAAAAATATTATGGATAGCAGTTTGTTAGGAAAAAGATATAGATTTAGACGGCAAAGGTACATGCCCGTTACAAGCGAAATAATATGCTTTTTTTCTAGTGAGAATACCTTAAAATTGATTCGCTTTTTGGGATTAAATTGGAATTTTCTACAAAGAAAAAGCACTTCAATTTTGGTTGACGAATTTTATAAAATTAACCTTTAAATTCGGAAAAATTTTATCTTCTTATAAACACAAAATCCTCACCTTGCGGTGAGGATCTTATGGTGGGCGACGATGGACTCGAACCATCGACCTCGTCATTACCTGCCCGCCACGCGATTTATCAGCTGCTGGTGGGCGACGATGGACTCGAACCATCGACCTCGTCATTATCAGTGACGCGCTCTAACCACCTGAGCTAGTCGCCCATCAGCAGCGTACAAATTATTATTGGCTTTGGCAGGCGGGTCAGTGACGCGCTCTAACCACCTGCCTGCCCGACACGCTTCGCTGGCGAAGCAGGCGGGAGCTAGTCGCCCATAAATCGAAGCAATTATGTAAAAACTTCGCTAAATGCCTACATAATTTACCATTTTTCGAGCCCTTTGTAAAGGTTCCTTATTATTGGTTATAATAAAGTCGACATTAAATAAATATAAATGCGATTTATTTGGGGCTTAGTGACAATCGGGGTCGGGTTTATCCTAATCAAATATACCTTTGGCCTAGTACAAACATTCGGAAAAATAACCTGGGCCGAAATCCATTTGAGTGGGGGAATGGGCGGTACTTATACGCTTTATAAAATAGTTGGTGTTGTGGTAATTTTTTTGGGTTTTATGTATATGTTCGGAGGCGTTGATTTTTTGGTAAAACCTCTAACCCCATTGTTCGGTAATGCCCCACGTTAATAAGAGATTTATTTTGATCACAGCCGGTCTCCTATGCGGAATTGCAGCTCCGCTGTTTTATTTTTCCAATGGTTTTTCTCGGCCCATATTGTTTCTTTGGATTTTGGGCCTAGGTTTAACGGGCTTTGGTCTTTACAAAAAAGAGCCTCATAAATTAGGTCTAAACAAATTTGATGGCTACGCCATTTATTTATTATTGCTGGTGTTTCTTCCGGCATATTTTGCCTTCCTCTACAGTATTCCTTATCAAATGAACACAGATGAGGCAGTGATAATGCTATTCCAGAAACAATATTATAACAACCCTGATTTTTTTGGGTTAAGCACCTACTTTGGTTTTCCTTCATTTATCTTTATTCTCACAGGGTGGCTGGCGAATTTAATCGGCGGCATAAACTTGTTAACTGTGCGGCTAGTTCACGCCAGCATGGGACTTTTGATTATTGTGGCGTCCTATTTTACTTTCCGTCAGTTTTGGAAACCTTTATACGCATTCAGTGCCGCCGCAATTATTGGCGTTAATCATTCCTTATTGGCGATTAGCCGAATGGCGATGAGGGATAACTCCGCTCTTTTAGTAGAAGTGATATCACTGCCATTTTTGTTCTATGGATTGAAGCGAAAGAATTATCTCGCCTCTTTTATAGGAGGGAGCATAGCGGGCATTTCGTTTTATGTTTACCATCCGGCCCGAATATTTATCTTTACTTGGATTGGTTTTTTTATTCTGCTTTTCATATTAAGGAAGGCTCGCTTTCTTGATTTAGTCCGCCAGGCCGCGGTTATCCTGGTTGGATTCGCTCTTGTTGTAGCACCATTGTTTGCTGGAGGGTTAAATCATGAAGATCCTGGCGCAGAGAAGTTCAGTAGGGAAAGATTCTTGTTTTACCCAGAAGGTCGCCAATTGCAAAAGGAGTGGGTGGCAGCGGACAGTATTGAAGAAGCTGTCATTACCAATATTAAATACGGACTTACCGCTTTCAATAACCGGGTAAATGACCAGGGTTACATTTACACTAACATTGGTTTTGGATTTGTTGATCCCATAACAGGAATTTTTGTATGGATCGGAGTTTTGGCGGTTTTGGTAAAGTTGTTCCTGAAAAAAGCTCGAAGTGAGGATATTTGGGCGGCATCAGGATTCATATTTCTTTGGCTGTTATTCTCTTTTGTCATCAACAAAAGCCCGATTTACACCCGGCTTTTTGTTATTTTGCCTTTCCTGGCTTATTTAGTTGTAATCGGAATAGTGTTTTTGGGAATGTTATTCGTTGAACTTCTAAAGAAACTAAGGCTTCGCGACCATTCCTATTTGGTGAATTCATTTTTGATTGAAATTGTAATCATAATTGCTTTTGCTAACTTTGCGATTTTTGGAATATATGCAAAGAAAGGTTTGGCAGAAGGGGATAGCGTGGGAAGCACAGCAAGATACATCGAAAAAAGAAGTCATTATCAGTCATATGAGTTTGTTTTGGTTTCTGACCGTAATTTTATGTTTTATAACTGGGGCGATGCTTGGCAATGGGAAGATTGGATGGGAGTGTTTGCACAACCCACCCAATCAATCAGAGTTTTAAGTCCATACAATTTTTATTCGGATCTTAATGAGGAAAATTTTACGGTTTTTATGAATAATATCGTTTGGTTCAATAACGAACAGAATCTCAGAAGAATGTTTCCTGAGATGAAGGTCCATAACCTCACTCCCGATGGCAGGCTTATGGCTATTGAAGTTTTAAATAAGCCTAAAAGCCCTTGATTCTTGACGAAAAGTGCTTAAAACGATAGACTTTACGGAGTAAATACACAAAACTGAGTCGCAGGCCGAAGGGCCGAGAACAAATTTTCTGTGACGAGGGGCCTGTAGCATAGTGGTAGTGCGCCCGGTTTGCATCCGGGATGCGGGAGTCCGATTCTCCCCAGGTCCACCATGAACCACTCGCTGACGCTCGGGTTCATGGGCTTCGCCCGACCCAGGCGCAGCGATATCGGCGAGTGGTTCATGCCCTGTACCCGAACAAAAGTGAGTGGTACAGGGCCTCTAAAATACTTGAAACTAAACATAAGGCCTGATATATTCAGGTCTTATGTTTTATTTTGTATATGTTTTGCTAAGCAAAAAAGATGGAAGGTTTTACATCGGGTCAACTTCCAATATTGAACAAAGACTCAATTACCATAATCAGGGGAAAAACAAATCAACCATCAATCGAAGGCCTTTAAAACTAATATTTTATGAAGCGTTTCTTACCAAACAGGATGCCTTACGTCGAGAGAGATATTTTAAAACTACAAAAGGTAAGGTGACCATAAAACAGATGCTTAGACATGCATTTCAGACCAGCCTTGACTCTCTAATTGCCCGCGAGTATACTACGAAGTCATTTTAGGACCCCTTAAGCAGGATAAGGTCAATACTAATTTGACATTAATAGTATTTTTCATTATGCTTAAGGAGAAGTTTGACAAAGGTTGCTTCCAAATTCTGAAACAAAATGCTATTTAGCAAACCAAAAAGCCACATCGGTGTCGACATCGGCACTTCCAATATTAAAATTGTTCAATTACACCCCAAAGACGATAAATTTGCGCTCGAAACTTACGGGGTGGTCAATGTGGCATACCAGATATCCAGTAAAGATAGTGCAACCGCTATCAATCAAACGGCAGAAATTCTTAAAAATTTGATCACGAAGTCTAGGGCAACGACAAACAAGATTGTCGCATCCCTGCCAAACAGCGTGGTATTCACATCTGTCATCGAAATGCCTCAAATGCCGGATGCGGAACTCAAATCTGCCATTGAATTCGAAGCCAAAAAATACGTACCGTTGCCACTGACGGAAGTTGCCCTTTCATGGAGCATAATCCAGCAGAAGAAACAGAAAGTAACGATGGAAACCAACTTAGGCTCCGTCGGCAAACAACCCACTGACCCAAATAAGAACAAAATTCTGTTAACCGCCGTTCCCAATGTAGTAGTAGAGAATTATCTAAAAGTCTTTCGCACAGCTGGATTAGAGCCACTGGCATTGGAAATCGAAGCGTTATCATTGATCAGATCGCTTGTTAATGAGGATGATAAAACGATTCTTTTGATAGATATTGGTGCTAAAAATACAAGTATTAATTTGGTGGATAACGGCTATCTAAGATTTTCTAAGAACCTCAATGTTGGTGGAGATACAGTAACCACAAGTATTGCCCAAAGTTTAAGTGTCAATTTTGTTCGCGCTGAACAGTTTAAGAAGGATTTTGGACTGACCGCGGCTGGCCAGCAGATTCCCCAAGTCATAAAACCAATTCTTGATATAGTTAAGAACGAGGCTCATCAGTTAGTTAGCTTATTCGAAAGCAAAGGAGAGCGGATTGATCAGATTCTGCTTTCCGGCGCTGGAAGCAAGCTGCCTTCTTTGAAAGATTATTTTGGAACGTTAGGCAAACCGGTATTGCTGGCAAATCCTTGGGCCAACGTTATTTATCCCCCTGAGCTTAAGCCTGTGATTGAGCCATTGGCGCTCAACTTGGCAGTTGCTGTGGGATTGGGAATGCGAAAATTTTAAACGGTAAACGAGTGAAGGGGCTAAGAATGAATTCCATTCGAGCTTACGAACTCCGCTACCCAAACAATTATGCAAGAAATTAACCTATTACAGAGCAAGCTTAAGGACAGGGCGCAATCATGGGATCGCAAGAATACTGCGATGTCCGCAATTATGGGAATAATTACGGTTGCCGTGCTCGCAGCCGGCGGTTTTCTGTATTTTTTGAATGGCAATGTGGTTAATCAAACTGATCAACTAAAAACCGATAACCTAAGCATTCAAACTAAGCTTGATTCTAGCCAAGGTGAATTAGTTTCAGCCAAAAATTTTCAAGCACAATTAAAAAACATTGACACCTTGCTTAAAGGACACGTGTATTGGTCCGGTGTTTTTGATGAGTTGGAAGCAACAATACTTAAGGAAGCACAATACGTAGTGCTATCAGCTAGGTCTGATTTGAAGATGCATGCCGAGGGAGTCGTGAACAGCTACACTGATCTTGGTAAATTGATCTTATCTCTGTCCACTCACGAGAATTTCAGCAATGTTGAACTACTCGGAGTACAAAGGAATAGCGGGCAAATTACCGGATTTCGTTTTGCGCTGGATTTTGAAGTGAAACCTGACTTATTAAGAAAACAATAACATGACTCACTACAAAGGCGCTGCCCCAATTTTACTTCTGATCATAACCATTATCGGCGGATATTTCTTTACATACCCGCAATGGACAACTCTGGGAGTTAATCGCACAGCATTAGCTGAAGTTCAAAGACAAAACGAACTGTTAAAGCAGTCAGAAGCAGATTTGCAGAATTTTGTGAGACAGCACAAATCAATGTCTGAATCTTCTGGGCAGGCAAACAAAGTTCTTCCGGCCGACAGCATTGAAATTCACAATGTCTTGGCCAACTTGGATCAGTTTGCTGCTGCAAGTGGTGTAAACCTTTCCAATACTAGCTTCACTCAAGATGAAACGCGCGGCACCGATAACGCCATAGTTTTTACTGATATAAGCCTGTCATTTACCGGAAGCTATGCTTCCTTCCGAGCATTTATTCAGCAGTTAGAAAACAGTCTCAGAATAATCGATGTAAATCATATCAACGTAAGTGTAGGGGAGGGGAATAACCTCCAATTCCAATTAAGCGCCCGGGTTTATTACCAAAAATAGGAAAGGAAAAATATGTCCGAGGATAAAAAGAAAAAAGTTTACATTGGAATCATCATAGCCTGTGTGGTAGGAACGATTGGCGTCGTCTTTTTCATGCAGTCTGGTGGATCAGTTCCGGTTCTGCCGCCTGATGATCTTCCATTAGTCACCGATGAGACAGCCGCACCCAGAACGCCGACAGTAACGTCCACCATTGGAATGGATCCCATGCTCGTTAATTACACTGCTCCTGCCGTATTTCCGGCAGATAACAAGTTTAATACGACCGTTCTTTCTTCCAGCGCTTACCAGTCACTAAATGATTATCAGCCTTTAACCGTTAGTCCCGA
>DASPKQ010000126.1:0-3364 GCA_035627995.1 Verrucomicrobiia bacterium
GATCTGATTCACAACCATTTCAGCTTTTTTATGTTTCCCCTCCTCAACGAAACGAACTGTCCTCCAATGCTGACCACGATTCACAATCCAATTGATCCAAGTTTAGCGGATACCATAAAAAACTTTCCCCCATCCAACTTCTGCGTTCTCTCAGATGATGAAAATGTTTCAGCTAGAGAATTCAATATTCCGACTATCGGTGTTGTGCCAAATGGCATCAATCACGAACTTTATACTTTTAACCCTACCATGGGTGACTACCTTCTCTACTTAGGACGTCTAAACCATGAAAAAGGAATTAAGACCGCCTTAGAGATTGCTAAGAAAACCAACCAGAAACTCGTTGTTGCAGGAAACATGGTTGGGGCTGAAGAATGGACTTACTTTATGCATGAAGTCCAACCTCATCTGAATGAAGAGAATGTTAAGTTCATGGGCCAAGTTGATTTCAATGACAAAGTTAGACTCTTAAGCGGAGCCAAGGCTTTGTTGTTCCCGATTGACCGCCGCGAACCATTCGGTCTAGTTATGATTGAGGCGATGGCCTGCGGCACTCCAGTGCTGGCATTCAGAAAAGGTTCCGTCCCTGAAATCGTGGAAAACGGTAAAACCGGCTACATAGTTGATACTGCGGAAGAAATGTGCGATGTTATACCTAAGATCGGGTTTATTAATCGCGAAGACTGCCGCCGGGTCGTTGAAGAAAGATACACAATCAAGCACATGGTCGACAAATATGAAGAAATCTATGAAAAACTCATCAAAAACAAAAAAGAAGTTGAAAATCGCGCAGATAGCTCCGTTATGGTTTCCCATACCGCCTAAAAGCTACGGCGGAGTGGAGCGAATAGTCTCTTACGTCACTGAAACCTTAGTGGAAATGGGTCATGACGTAACATTATTTGCCTCAGGCGATTCTAAAACTAAGGCTAAACTTTCTTCAGTTTTTCCTGTGGGATTAATTGATTACGGTGTTCCTTGGTCTGACACTTTGGCAAACAATTATAACTTAAGCCAAGCATTCCTCGAGGCTGAAAAATTCGATATCATCCATTCTCATTCAGGATTATGGACTGCTTTTTTTATGCAATTCGCAAAACATCCAGCAGTCATAAACACACTTCACAATATTCCCAAAGGTGGCGACTGGCGTTGGCAACTATTTGAAAAGTATAAAAATATTTACAATCCAATTTTTATTAGCCAGAAGCAAAAGCAAAACAGCCCGGTTAAATTCAAAAATGATTGGTTAGTTTATAACGGCATAGATGTCCTTCAATACAAATTCAATCCCAAGCCGGAAGATAAGTTCATCTGGATCGCAAGAGTTGCTCCAGAGAAAGGCGTATTAAACGCCCTTACCGTTGCAAAAAAGACCGGAGTCCGTCTGACTTTAGCTGGTCAGGTTCAGGACATGCAAAAACAATTCTTTGAAACTAAAGTCAAACCACACCTCAATAAAAAAATTGAATTCATTGGCGAGCTTAGCCAAAAACAATTAAGTCCGTTCTACGGTTCAGGCAAAGCACTCCTCTATCCGATTGAATGGGAAGAACCTTTTGGTTTGGTATTGGTTGAGGCCATGGCTTGTGGTACACCGGTAATTGCCTTCAACAAAGGATCGATTCCAGAAATTATTGAACACGGCAAAACTGGATTTGTAGTTAACAACGTCGATGAGATGATTGAAGCTATGAAAAATATTGATTCCATTGACCGTAATGAATGCCGGCGAGCAGTACAAGAAAGATTCAGCAAAGAAGTCATGACAGCGGAATATGAAAAAATTTATTATCAGCTTCTTGAAAAGAAATGAAAAATAGGTTAAAAATTGGTGTCATCACCACAAATTTGATTAGGATCCCGCCTAGACCCGAGGATTTACCTGCTGGTTTTTCGGGAGCGCCCGAACAAATCGCTTCGGTTATTATGGATGGATTAGTGGAAAAGGGTCATGATGTAACGTTGTTTGCCTCAGGTGATTCTAAAACCCGTGCCAAGCTTGTGCCTACAAGCAAAATATCGCTGGCCAAAGATCCAAACGTCGGATTCAGCCAGGAACGTCGGCAATACTTCCCTTATGAACTCCTGGGTATTGTAAAGGCATACCAAACAGCAACAGCCAAAAAATTTGATTTGCTTCATAGTCATCTGGATTTTCCCACGGCTTATTTTTCCGGATTCTTCAAATTCCCTACTGTTACGACTTTGCACAGCCCGTTCTTTGGAACCAGGTTAGATATCATGAAGAATTTTCAACGCAGCCAATATTATGTTTCCATCAGCAATGCCCAAAGAAAACCGCTTCCTGGCGCTAATTTTGCCGCTACTATATACCACGGAGTTGATACAAAAAAGTTTAAGTTTAATCCAACCCCAAAAAATCAGGCAGTTATTGTGGGACGAATACACAAGCAAAAAGGAATCTCTGAAGCCATCGAGTTCGCCAAAAAACTTAATTTTAAATTGATCATCTTAGGTAGTCATCAAGAAGATGAATATTGGCAAAAAAAAGTTAAGCCAAATGTTGACGGCCGGCAAATAGTCTACAAAAATTTCCTTCCGCAAAGCGAAGTCATTAAGATTGTTTCTGAATCAAAATTCTTCCTGTTCCCTCTTCAATGGGAAGAGCCATTTGGACTAGTGCTGATTGAAGCTATGGCCACAGGGACTCCGGTTGTAGCTTATGATCGCGGATCTGTCGCTGAGATCGTAAAACAAGGTAAAACCGGCTTCGTAGCCAATACACCTTCTCAAATAATTTTCGGAATAAAGAACATAGAAAAAATAAGCAGAGTCGATTGCCGCAGACATGTTGAACAATATTTTAGCTATCAAAAAATGATAGATAATTATGAATCTTTATTCCTGAAACTTGCCAAAAAAACACCGCGATGAGCGCGGTTTTTTTTATTTTGCCTTTATATCACTTTGGGTCATTCCAAAAATATTACCTTCCGAATCCGTGCAATAACAAAGCCAACCTACTCCAGGTATAGCCATCTTCTCCACCACTATTTTTCCGTTCATTTTTTTTACTTTATTAATATAGCTATCCAGGTTATCGGTTTCTACTGTGCAAACATAGGCGTTAACAGGTTGTGCGACTTCGGGTACTGGGCCTCGGCGTTTAAATAGACCGCCGTTAATCCCAGGCTCCCCCTCTTTGCCTGTTGTGATAAGCCAATATTCCTGCTGGGGATTACCCCATTGCTTGAATTCCCAACCAAAAAGACTTTGATAAAAGTTCACGGCCCTTGCCGGATCTTCGGCGTGAATTTCAAAATGCATTGGTCTTGGCATAAACTTTTGTTTTTGCCAATTAAATTTCAATAAGGGCATAGGGCTTTTGGGCATTTCTTAT
>DASPKQ010000127.1:0-4726 GCA_035627995.1 Verrucomicrobiia bacterium
ACTTGTAAAATCCTTTAAATTATAGCACATTTCTGCTAAAATAAATTTAATATGAAGGTCGATAAAGACCCCAGAAAGAACAAGAAATCTCCATATCTTCACTCCCCTGCTCATGTGCTTGCTGATGAGCTAGCAGTTAAATTGTCGGACAAGAAACATTTTGGTTTTTATCTCCGGATGGCCACTTTATACGATCACGAATACCTAAGGCGAATTGCCGGAGAAGTACTGGAGCAAAAAGCCAAGAACCCCGGTGCGCTGTTTGCTTATTTAATTAAGAAGAACAAGGAATCTAAAAGTGCTTAAGATTGTCACAATTCCAAACCCGGTGCTTACAACTAAAGCTTCACAGGTCAAACAAATCGATGACGATCTACGCAAACTCGTTGCCGATATGATTGATACTTGTCGCAAGGCCAAAGGCATAGGCCTTGCAGCCCCTCAGATCGGAAAATCCATACGACTTTGCATCATTGACCTTGAAGAATTTAACCTTCCTCCATTTGCTCTCATAAATCCTGAAATTAAAAAAAAGTCCTGGAGAAAAATAGAAATGGAAGAAGGATGTCTTTCTATTCCCAATATTTTTGGAATTGTAAAAAGACCGGCTAAAGTAACAGTCGAAGCGTTGACCCTAAACGGAGAAAAGAAACGTTTTGAAGCCGATGGCCTTCTTGCTAGAGTCGTGCAGCACGAAATAGATCACCTTGATGGAATTTTATTCACAACTAAAATGATCCGACAAACTTCAGGTAAGCCGGAAGAAAAAATGTAATGACACAAGAAGAGATTATTGATATCGTTGATGAACAAAACAATGTGATCGGACAAGGTTCCAAAACTGAAGCTCACCAAAAAGGATTGCTTCATAGAACTTGTCTTGCTTTAATTATTGATTCTTCAGGTAAATGGCTTCTGGTAAAGCAGTCCGCTTCGCGCCAAGATGCCGGACAATACGTTTTACCCGTGGGTGGTCATGTTCGGTCTGGGGAAGCGCCGGATCACGCCTTAAAACGCGAGGCATTGGAGGAGGTTGGGTACAAGGATTTTAAATATAAATACATAGGGAAGATGATTTATAATCGTTTTGTTCTTAATAGACACGAGAACCATTACTTCTTGTATTACGAAATATATTCGGACGAGGAACCAGTGCTTAATGAAGAATCAGTTTCTTATCGTAAATTTGACACTCAAGAATTAAGAAATCTTCTAGTTACAGAGCCCTCAATGTTCGGCGATTCACTCTGGGTAGAGATTAAACAATTTTATCCTGAACTACTATGAAACTTATACTCGCCGGCACAACCGAATTTGGAATACCAGCTTTTGAAAAAATTGTAAAAAACTTTTCCGTTCCTCTGGTTATAACGCAACCGGATAGACCTACAGGTCGAAAACAAATCCTAACGCCGTCTGAGGTTAAACTATGGGCAGAAAAAAAAGGATTACCAATAAAACAGCCTGAAAAAATTTCTGAACTTCAAGATTTTATTTTGGATCTCAATCCTGACTTAATGTTGGTCGCGGCTTACGGCCAAATTATTCCCAAAAATATTTTAGATATTCCTAAATTTGGCAGCATTAATATTCACGGTTCGATTCTACCTAAATACCGCGGCGCCTCCCCTATTCAAGCCGCTATTCTTAACGGCGAAACTGAAACAGGTATTACCTTGATAAAAATGGATGAAAAAATGGATCACGGGCCGATTCTTTCCATCAAAAAAGCTACAATCGACGAAAATGAAACTTTTGTCGAACTTCACAAACGACTTTCCCACCTAGCTTCGGAAAACATTGTAGACACACTCACTGCATACTTAGAGAATAAACTAAATCCGGAAATTCAAGACCATAAACGGGCGACATATACCAAACTTCTAACCAAGGAGGATGGTAGAATTAGGTGGACCAGTCCAGCAATAAAAATTCATCAGCAGATTCGCGCTTTAAACCCGGAACCAGGGACTTGGAGCATCTTGGACGATAAATCTGTTAAAATACTAAGGACAGCAATTAACCGAGATAATAAAATTGAATTACCTGGCAAAATCTACCGCAAGGATAATGATATGCTGGTTAAATGCTCAGACTTCAGTCTGATAATCAAGGAAATTCAACCTGAAGGCAAAAAGCCAATGACAGGTGTAGATTTCCTGAACGGTCTAAAAAATCTCGAAACTAAAATTTTTGTTTAAATGGAAATAAAAGGTTTAACAACGTCCGAAGCCAAACTTTTGCAGAAAGAGTTTGGGCCTAATAGAATTTCTCAGCCGCATTCGTTCCACCTATTGACTGCGGTCCTGTCTCAGATTTTCAGTATGCTTAATCTGCTCTTAATTGGAGCGGCGACTTTTTCAATTTTTATCGGCGACTACGCCGACGCGATTCTAATTTTTACCATAGTCGTTCTTAATGCCGCAATTTCTTTTTGGCAGGAATATAAAGCTGAAAAAACTTTAGAGGAACTAAAAAAACTCTCCCCTACTTTCTCCCGCGTGATCCGTGACGGCAAAGAAGTAATGTTGGGAAGTGAGCAATTAGTGCCCGGCGATTTGGTGTTATTAGAGGTTGGAGACAAAATTCCAGCAGATGCCCTAGTTGTTGAAGCTGTCAATTTTGAAGCGAATGAATCCATTCTTACAGGCGAGTCCATTCCCGTCTATAAAAAAACCGGTGAATCTGAGCATAATGAAGTTTATGCCGGAACATTGGCCGCATCTGGACGGGCAAAAATTAAAGTACTAAAAATTGGAAACAACACTAAATTCGGTCGAATTGCCAAAGGTTTAGGAGATATCCAAGAAGCTGAAACCCCGTTGCAAAAGCAGATCAAAAAACTTGCCCTAAATTTAGTTGTAATTTCAGTACTGCTATCCGGAGTAATCTATTCCATTGGAATCGCTTTAGGATACGGTCGTCTGGAAATGTTCTTAACCGCAATTAGCAGTGCCGTTGCTATGGTGCCCGAAGGGTTACCATCCATCCTTTTGATAACCATGGCCGTCGGTGTCAAAAGAATGGCGCAAAAGAAAGCCATTGTGCGAAAACTAGTTGCTATTGAAGGCTTAGGTTCAGTCAGTATTCTTGCTACTGATAAAACAGGGACGTTAACCACAGGCAGCATGAGAGTCCACCAGGTCTGGCTTAATGGAAAAATTTTTAATGCAAATGAATTCAAGGGTCAGCTTAAGCATCCTTTTGGCCGAAAAATTATGGATGCTATGGTTATCGTTAATACTTCCTCGCTTGCACATAAATTCGATAAAAAAAGTGCGGACGTCCTGGGAGATACAACAGAAGGCGCTTTGTTATTGTTTGCAAAGTTAATGGGGATCGATTACGAACTGCATCGGCAGCAAGGCAAAATTCTCGATGAATTTTCTTTTGATCAGGAACTTAAGAGCATGAGCGCTGTTTGGGAAGCGGAAGGTTCCACTGAAGCTTTGGTAAAATCGGCGCCAGAATTTTTAATTAAGAATTCCAATAGGATTGCGGAAAACGGTCGAGTCCGTAAGATCGCTGAAGCAGAAAAACTAAAACTTACAGAAGCATATCAGTATTTTTCCAAACAAGGATTTAGGGTTCTGGCTTTTGGATACAAAGATAACGTAGTTCGAAAAACAAAATATGAACGTGCTGAAGTCGAATCAGATTTAATCCTGCTCGGTTTTGTGGCGATTATGGATCCTTTAAGACCTGAAGTTAAAGCCGCCATAAATAAATCCGTAGAAGCAGGAATTAAAACGATAATGATCACCGGGGATAATGAATTAACCGCTTTGTGGATCGCGCGCAATTTGGGACTAGCTGGAGAATTTGATGAAGCTATATTGGGCAAAGAACTACAAAAATTAACGGACGAAGAACTGATTAAAGTTCTCGATCGTGTGAAGGTTTTTGCCAGGACTACTCCCGAGGATAAGCTTAGAATCGTCCAGACATTCCAAAAAAACGGCTACAGTGTGGCTGTAACCGGAGACGGGGTCAATGACGCCTTGGCGCTCAAGCAGGCGGAAATCGGTGTGGCTATGGGCAAAAAAGGAACGGATGTCGCTAAGGAAGCCGCAGATATCGTAATAACGGACGATAATTACGCAACCATAGTTAATGCCATAGAGGAAGGACGAACTATTTATGACAACGTATTTAAATCTATTCGGTATCTGCTATCAACCAACATCGGTGAAGTGCTCGCAATTCTGATAGCCCTCATTTTAGGACTACCCGCTCCCCTGCTTCCGGCACAAATACTCTGGACTAACTTAGTTTCTGACGGCCTCCCCGCATTAGCGCTTGCCGTTGATCCAAAAGACCCCATGGCTATGAGGCGAGCTCCACGAGAAAAAAATGCGAAACTTTTAAGCACTCGGGTTTTAATAAAATTATTCTCAATTGGCTTAATAGTCGCCTTATTCTCACTTTCCATTTACTGGTATGTTCTAAACACCTCGGACAACTTGACTCTGGCAAGAACCTGGGCATTCACTTCACTTATTTTTTTTCAAATGATTGTGGCGTTTATAATTCATGGCAAATCCAAATTTAATTTAAATTTGCTTGGTGCTGTTATTATTACTCTCTTTATTCAGTTTATAATACTAGCCACACCAGCTTTACATCCAATCTTCGAAATCACTAAAATTTGGTAAATAAAAAAGACCCGAAATTTGTGGGTCTTTTTTATTTGAGAAATTTATTTATTTCTTTATTTATTCGTTTT
>DASPKQ010000128.1:0-2128 GCA_035627995.1 Verrucomicrobiia bacterium
GCTATACACCCTGACGATCGGAAAGGGGTAACAAGAGCATGGATAGATGCTTTGGAAAAGAAAAGTCAATTTTTTGTTACCGGAAGAGTCTGGCATAAAAATTCCGAAAGTTATAGACATTTTGAGTCACGCGGCGTGGCAATTAAGGATTCTGATGGAAACATTCGGGAGTGGATCGGTACTATTACCGATATTCACGATAAACTCCTAGTAGAAAAAGAAAAGCAGTTGGCTCAAGAGCAGATGGAATATACTTATCTGCATGACAGCCTTACAGATCTGCCAAACAGAATCTTGTTTAACCAAAGACTTTTGGAAGAAATTAATAAATGTGATGAAAAGAAAACTCTTCTCTCGGTGATGATTATTGATCTCGATCGCTTTAAAATGATCAATGAATCTTTAGGCCACGCTGTTGGAGATAGATTGCTGCAGGAAGTCGGATTACGACTGGCCAGTTGTTTGGATGAAACCGATGTTCTTGCCAGACTAGGTGGAGATGAATTTGGTATTCTATTAACCGACATTGAACGTGAAGAAGAAGTGGCCAGTGTTTGTCAGAGAATTTTAGATTCGCTTAAACATCCATTTTCGGTGGACAAAAACGAATTATATATGACTCCGAGTGTGGGAATAACAGTTTTCCCATTTGACGGAGATGATTCTTCAACTCTGCTTAAGAACGCCGACTCAGCTCTTTATCGGGCAAAGGAACAGGGTCGCAATAATTTCCAATTCTATAATCCGTCAATGAATGCAACTTCTTTCCAGCAGCTGACTCTGGAAAGTGCGCTAAGAAGAGCTCTTAAGAATAATGAATTTTTAGTTTATTATCAGCCGCAAATTGACCCGATTACGGGACATATTGTTGAGCTTGAGGCTTTGCTTCGTTGGATGCACCCGGACTTAGGCCTGACTTTCCCCGATGAATTTATTAAATCCGCTGAGACTACCGGACTTATTGAATCAATAGGTGAATGGGTACTTAGAACTGCATTAAAGGATGTATCGGAATGGCATGCTATGGGTTTCGATGATCTCGATATCGCCGTAAACCTTTCGGCCCGACAGTTTAAACAGCGCCATTTAGTGCGCGCCATAAGAAAAGTAATTAATGAAATCAAATTCGACGCTTCGCATTTGGAGTTGGAACTCACCGAAAGCGTTTTAGTGGATAATTCGACTACGGTTTTTAATACTCTAAATGAGTTGAAAAAAGATGGGATTAGATTTGCTATCGATGACTTTAATACTGGCTATTCATCATTGAATTACATTAAACGATTTCCGATTGATATCCTCAAAATCGACAAGTCGTTCGTCCGGGGTTTGCCAGGAAAAGAAAAAGATGCCGCAATCGCCAATTCCATTATCAATCTTGCACACAGTTTAAATATGAAAGTTGTAGCGGAAGGTGTTGAGCGAGTGGAACAGCTTAATTTTCTTCGAGACCGAGGCTGCGACAAGGTTCAAGGATACTTTATTAGCCCTCCAGTTTCTTCCCAGGCCATCACCGAATTATTGCGCAAAAATAAATAACCCCTCGCAGGGGTTATTTTATTCGTATCCCGGGAAATAATCGGTTTTGATTTGCCCTGGACTTATTCCCATATTTTTAAGGAGCTTTACATAACTTCTGACCATGGGGTCAGGGCCCGAGATGTAATATATTTTGTTTGCGTGATCCGGCACTTCTTCTGAAATCATTTTGTCAGTAATGAACCCTCTACGGCCGGACCAGTTGGGAGGAGTTTTCCCGGTCAGTACATAAACAGTTTTTAGCCCAATCTTTTCTTCGGCTTCATCAAAAAGATCAGTAAATCCGATTTCGTCATAATCCTTATTCGAGTAAAACAGAGTAATATCCGCTTTGAGATTGTTATCGATTATATATTTAATCATACTGCGAAACGGTGCAATTCCTACGCCGCCAGCGATAAAAACGAGACCTTTATCCAGCTTGTTTGGTAGAACAAAATCACCGTCCAAAGAACCTGCCAGTATCACTTCGTCGCGATTGAGATCCTTGAGTTTGTTTTTATAGGTACTAGATTCATCCGCGAATTTCGTGGTTAGTTTGACGTCTTTTTCCGTCGGAGAAGAGGCTATGGAAAAATATCTCCTAGTT
>DASPKQ010000129.1:0-14661 GCA_035627995.1 Verrucomicrobiia bacterium
GTCGGAGGATACGCGGCCTTAACCAAAACCATCAATACCACAGTTTCTGACGCATCCTTAGAGATCCTCTTTACCCACGTTACCGAGAACCCTAAAGTGGCGGGGATTGAAATTCACAAACTTCCTACAGCGGTGCCTCCACCTCCACCACCGCCGGCTTCATCTACAGTAAGGATTAATGTCGGTGGTCCGTCATTCGTTGATCCAAGCAATAATACTTGGTCTGCAGATAACTATTTTAATAATGTCGGTTCCACATTTCAGGTTAACAATCCAATTTCCAATACCACCAATGATACGGCCTACCAATCAGAACGATGGGACCCGCAGCTTTCTCCGGAATTGGCCTACCATATACCTGTGGTTAATGGCGATTATGAGATCAGACTTCATTTTGCGGAAATTTATACTGGAACCATGAACGTTGGGGCCCGAGTCTTTGATGTATTTTTAGAAAATGCCTTGGTGGTTGATAATCTCGATATTTTTTCCGAAGTAGGTGGTTACGCCGCTTTGGTTAGAACTTTTAATACCACTATTTCTGATGGTTTCGTGGATATTTCTTTGGGACATGTTACAGAAAATCCAAAGCTCTCAGGAATTGAAATAATTCCATCAACTCAACCTAGTCAGCATTTTGCTCACGCGGTAGCAGGAAATGATCAGGCAATTATTGATACAGACAACTCCGGGAGCGAACAGGTTAATTTAGACGGAAGCTTTTCTCACACCCATGCGGTAGGGGAGACAATTATTTCTTATGTTTGGACAATAGATTCAGCCGTTGTTGCGAATGGCGTGCAGTCAACAATAACCTTGCCCATAGGCACACACAATATTACTTTAAATGTTACGGACAGCGCCAATAATTCCGCAACAGACGATATGGTTGTAACTGTATCCGCTCCTGCGGGACTGCCTGGTCTCGCTGGCTACTATTATGATTATTCAGATGTAAGCTTAAACTCAATTCCAAATATGAGTTTGCGCAAACCATCATTTGCTCAGCTTGAGCCCAACATTAATTACGTTTCTACCGGCGGGGCTTTTGGCAATGCTCCTTACACGGATAAGTTCGCCGTAAGATATCAAGGACAAATAAATATTCCTGTTAATGGCACATATACCTTTGGTCTGCAGAGCGATGACGGTTCAAGATTATTTATTGATAATCAGCTTGTGGTAAACAATGATGGTTTGCATGGCATGCAAAAACAAACCGGAAACATTACGCTGACTGCCGGACCACACGATCTCTTAGTTGAATATTTTGAAAATCTCGGAGGGGCAGGAGTAATTCTTAGTTGGACTAAACCTTCTACGCCGGAAGAAACTATTCCCGCTACGGCTCTAACACACACCTTTAATGAGCTGCTCCCGGTTATTCACGACATCAGCCCAACCGGCGGATCAGGTGCAGGTGGCAACACCGTAACAATTAATGGTTTCGGCTTTGTGTATGGTTCTGGTCAGACGGTTGTAAATTTCGGGAACAGTATATTAAGCGGAACTGCTGTTAATATGGTTAATAGTTCAACTATATCCGTTACAGCTCCACCTGGAACAGGAACTGCTCAAATTTCCGTGGTTACTCCCAACGACATTAGTAACAACAAACCTTATTTATTTAATGCTCTGCCTCCTGTGCAATTTTCAGAGAATCTTTTATTGTCTGGCATTAACGGACCAACAACACTTACTTTTGGTCCGGACGGTAAACTTTATGTCGGTACTCAGTTTGGTGAAGTCTGGATCCTAACGCTTGATCAAAACAAGAACATTATTAATACCGTGGTCAGTACGGCTATTCCGGATAACGAAACTACTTTCCGCACAATTCTAGGCATTGCCTTTAATCCTTTAGATGATCCGGCTAATCCAAAACTTTACGTTTCTCACAGCCATCTGTTCCATGGTGAGGCAGTTAATTTCTATAACGGCAAGGTCAGCACATTATCCGGACTTAATTTGTCGGTTAAACAGGATTTAATTACTGGGCTACCAGTCTCTGATCATGATCATGGGATTAATGGTTTGGAATTCGATAATGACGGAAACTTATTTATCCAGGTCGGAGGGAATACCAATGCCGGTGTGCCAGGAGCCATGAGTTCTACTGGAATTCAGGATGAAGGATTTTTCTCCGCGGCAACGCTTAAGGCAAATATTAATAATCCAAGCTTTAATGGAGATATTACTTATGATGCGCAAGGGTATCCGGTATCTTCTACCGATATAGAAGTATTTGCTGCCGGATTTAGGAATCCTTTTGATTTGGTTCAGCATACTAATGGCTTGCTTTATGGCACAGACAACGGGCCCAACTTTAATTTCGGACCCAAATCAGTGACGTGTTCAACCCAGGGACCTGATCCGGAAGAAGACGACGAGCTTAATATTCTTGTTAACGGTGGCTATTACGGACACGCTAATCGCAAACGAGGGGCTTTAGATCCCAGACAATGTACCTGGCGGAGTAAATTTGAACCCAGTGATGCTCAATACACTGCTCCTATCGCCGATTTTCCCGCTTCAACCAACGGTATTACAGAATACTGGACGAATAATTTTGCGGGACAATTGCGCGGCGATTTGTTTTTGTCGCGTTGGATCGGAGAACTGTTCCAAGTTAAGCTCTCGGGCGATGGGTCAGCAGTTACAAACCAATCGGTTTTCAGTCCTAATGGGGGATTGGACGTTACGGTTGCTCCTGATGGAAGCATCTTTTTGGCACGCCACAACACAAACGAGATCAAATATTTTGCTCCGGTGGAGAATTCTCCCGGGCTGGATATTGTTTCAGTATTCCCAAGACGAGGCCCAGCCTCAGGCAATAGGACCGTAACTTTGACCGGAAGGAATATTAATCCTTCATCACAAACTACGGTGCAGTTTGGAGGTGTAAACTGTCCTGTACTTGCCCTGACAGCCAAAACAATTACCTGCACCTTGCCTGCATCAAGCCCAGGATTTGTTAATGTCGTGGTTTCAAATGGATCAGCCACTAATCTATTACAAAATGGTTTTCTTTACATGAATCAACAAACGCCTCCACCACCACCTGCCAATCCTTGGACTGCTAAGCAACCTCTTTTAGAGCAGTTAGGCGAAGTTGCTGCCGCTTCAACCGGCGGATACGTTTACGTTTTTTCTGGACACGAAAGCAGCGGACAGAATAACGATCTTTATCGATACGACCCCCAGGCCAATACCTGGCTTGAACTAGCGGAGCAGAATATTATTCCGGCCGCAGACCATGTAGCAGCTCAGGCTATCAACGGCAAGATTTATATATTTGGTGGATGCGTTGCAGGCGGGGAATCTAATTCTTTGGCTGTTTATGATCCAGTATTAAATACTTGGGAGCAAAAGGCTGGGTTAATCAGAAACGGACAACCGTATGGAATTTGTTCAGCTTCGTCCGCAGAGATTAACGGAATGTTTTATATTGCCGGAGGAATTCATTCCAATGCAACTATCAATTTAACTTTTGTTTACGATCCAACAACTGACACTTGGACTGAACTTGCGCCCATGCCTGCTGCCAGAAATCATGCTGCCGGCGCAAGCATGAATGGAAAGTTTTATATTTTTGGCGGCCGATGCTGCGGTGGTAATGTTTCGGGAGCTGGCAATCCTCAAACTTTTGTTTATGATCCGCAAACCAATGTTTGGACACAAGGTGCCAACCTTCCCACACCGCGTGGTGGGATGGGGTCGGGCGCTGTAGTCGGTGCGGAAATTTTTGTGATCGGCGGAGAAGGAGGAGGACCATTCAATGGAACCTTTAATACCGTTGAAGCATATAATCCAATTGCTAACACCTGGAGAACTTTAAGCCCAATGCCCACTGCTCGGCATGGAATTTTTCCAGTAACATTGAATAATAGAATTCATGTTGTGGCTGGTGGTGTTACCGAAGGCCATTCTTTAAGCAACATTCATGAAGTAATGGATCCAACCATAAGTTCACCAACAACAATCCGCATCAACACTGGTGGTTCCTCCTTCATTGATCCTTCAGGTAACTCCTGGTCCTCAGATACCTACTACAACACAGGAAATACCTTCTCAATTAGCAATCCCATCGCTAATACTACCAATGATACTCTCTATCAATCAGAACGATGGGATCCTAATCCTGCCCCGGAATTAACCTATACCATCCAAGTTCCCAACGGGAACTATGAAATCATCCTCCACTTTTCTGAAATCTACACCGGAGCCATGCACAATGGAGCCAGAGTCTTTGATGTATCCGTAGAAAACAGCCTAGCTCTTGATAATTTAGATATCTATTCAGAAGTCGGAGGATACGCGGCCTTAACCAAAACCATCAATACCACAGTTTCTGACGCATCCTTAGAGATCCTCTTTACCCACGTTACCGAGAACCCTAAAGTGGCGGGGATTGAAATTATTCCAAGATAAATGACTAAGCTTTTTTATTTAACCATTGCTGCCGTTGCTGGCTTTATACTTTATTGGTCCGTAAGTCAGGGCGGTGTTCATGATATTTCGGTCACTCCCAACGAGAATCTCAGGTTCTGGCAAATCCAATCCATTGATACCATGAAGTTTTCTCGGGATTTAGCCAAGGAGAGAATAAATGATTCTCGTTTTGACCAGGTTATTGCCAAGCAGGTTTCGGATATAGCGCAAACAAAGGCAACTCACATTGCCATCGGCACTCCCTATGACGAGGAGTTTACTCCTTTTATGAGAAAGTGGGTTATAGAGGCGCGAAAAAATAATTTGAATGTTTGGTTTCGAGGAAATCTTTCAGGTTGGGAAGGATGGTTTGGGTATCCAAGAATTGATAGAGCGGCGCACGTGGTCGGAGTTGAAAATTTCATTCTTAATAATCCCGATCTGTTTGAGGATGGCGATATATTTAGTGCCTGCCCCGAATGTGAAAATGGGGGACCAGGGGACCCGCGCTTAACCAAGGATATAGAAGGGTACCGAACTTTCCTGATTGAAGAATATAATGTCCTCAAAAATTCGTTTAAGAAAATAGGCAAGCAGGTTGCTTCAAATTACTATTCCATGAACGGCGATATTGTTGATGCAGTAATGGATCCGCAGACCGCAAGAGCTTTAGATGGAATAGTTGTTGTAGACCATTACGTTCTTTCACCAGAAATTTTAGCTGCAGACGTGGAAAGATATGCTATCCAAACCGGTGGCAAAATCGTTTTGGGAGAGTTTGGCGCTCCGATCCCCGATATTCATGGTAAGTTTACGGAAGAGCAGCAAAGAGACTGGATAAAAAATTCTTTGAACCTTTTATCACGCTCAAAAGTCCTGATCGGAATTAATTACTGGACTAATGCTGACAGTTCAACTCAGCTTTGGCGCTCGGACGGTACTCAGAACGAAGCCGGAAAAATCTTAAGCGAATTTTACGATTCAAAAATGGTTCATGGATTCGTCCGCGATGAGTTGGATCGTCCGATTGCCGACGCCCGAGTCGCAACCGAGTACAGTGAAACTACAACCAATCGGTTTGGATACTTTGAATTGCCAGTGGCAGGCTTAACTAAATTAAGTGTTGTGAGTGATTTATATCATCAGGAGGAAATCGTGGTTGAGCGCCTTGATCAGTCGGTCAATTTTAAGCTGGTACTCAAGCACGAAGGTCCAATTTTTAGAGCCGTGAAGCTGATCCGCAACTTGGGTCAGAACAGCGAATAGCCCTTGCGGTTAAACCTTAGCAATGCTAAAGTTTAGAGTCGATTAAATATCAACAAAGTGCTTGGTATTATGTCCAAAAAATGGCCTAATTAAGGGAAATTTATTGGAAATTGACCATTGTTCGGTTTTGTTGGCGTTGATACAATATTAACCTAAGCAAAAAGCCGTATTAGGCGGCAAATTATTTATTAATCACGTTTTTTATGAATTCATTACGGATTTCGGAGGTAAAAAGGCCGGTTGCAGCTATCGCAATTATAGCTCTGGTAAGTCTTGCGGTTTTTCCAGTTTATTCCAATGCTGTCGGTGGCGAAGGTACAATCTGGCTAACCACTGAAACCTGCGGAGCTAACCCACAGAGTGAAAATAGTTTTGAAGTAGGCGACCAGGTATTTGTTAATGGTGAGAATTTTGCCGCGGGTGTATACGACTGGGATAATTTCGAAACTAGATCAAATCCTTTGGTAGAGGTTGTAGCAGGCGAACTAACCGTGGGTGTCACCGGAGCATTCTGCTTTGAAGCTTATGTAATAGGAGTAGATGATGAAGGAGTTTACAGAGTCAGCGTTGGCGAAAAGAATGATAACGTTCGAGAAGAAACACCACCACCTCCACCACCAATAGAAGAAGAGCTTGTCCTTCAAGCTAAAAAAGTTGTCTGTCTTTCCGAATCTGATCTTCCAAATTGGGGAGAGACCGGTATACAACCCGGTGAACCAGCACTCATTTCCTCAACCACTGCAGCTGACTATGTAGCCGACAGTGAGGGACGATGTCATCTCGAGGCAGGTTGGTCATTCCAATGGGGTTTTGCTGAACAAGGCAACACAGCCGGAGTTAATACGCTCCCTGGCGATCACGTGGGCCAAGCAGATGGAACTTCCACTGCCGGTCAGTGTAATCCAACTTATTGCGGTACCAACACTTTTACAGGCACCGACTACAATGACTGGAAGAATTTTGATACAGCAACTTCAAGCGGCGGAGCAGTCTCTGCTTCTGTCACTATTGATGATCTGGAAGGTGCTCCTGGCATCTGGGTTAGAGAAAACCTTAAAGCAGGTTATGTTCCTTTCTCTCTTCCTCCGGATGCAGCTCCAGGCAGCAATGTCTCAGCTGAAATGTACTGTCACACTGATATCCAGAACTACGATAACTACGATGAGGTCATGAATCCTGTTCTTGGCAACACCTATCACTGTGTAGCGTTTAATGCACTGGCAGGTTCACCGAACCCTCCGCCACCTCCACCACCTGGACCAACTCCTTCTCCAACACCAACTCCTTCACCGAACCCTCCTCCACCACCTCCACCAGGATCAAACACAAATCTTGGTTCCATTAGTGGAATAGTTTTTGAGGATATCAATGGCGACGGTGAAAAGGATATTGAAGATACTTCTGACCTTTCAGGCTGGATAGCTTACTTGGATTCAAACGACAACAGCACACGGGATGAAGGTGAACTTACAGCAATGACTGGATCACCATACCTATTTAGTAATTTGGCAGCGGGTATCTACAATGTTCGAATCGTTTTGCAGAGCGGATGGATTCAGACTTATCCAAACGCAGCTAATAACTTCAAGCATGTGGTTTCAATTGCCGCAACCACTTCCGGGTCTTCCAATCCATCTGATGTAGATTTTGGAGTATTCGAAAACGCTCAGGGCGGTTGTGTCACCAACTGTGGTGGCGGCGGTGGCGGACCAACTCCCACACCTTCTCCTACACCAGCACCAGCACCGACTCCTGTACCTCCACCTGGCGGAATAGTTCTTGGAGACAACATCACTAATCCTGATGTTGGTGGAGCCACAACCGAGCTTCCTCGAACCGGATATGGGCTTTGGTTCCCAATACTCTTCCTAGTAGGATCAGCCTTACTCTACAGAAAACTAAACCTTAAACAGGCTTAAAGCTTAACCCCGGTACTTACACCGGGGTTTTTCTTTGATTAGAATATAGTTGTATGCAAATTGGTAAGAGCAAATTTAATTGGAAACGGTTAGGCCTTGCAGTAGCGCCGTTTTTGTTGTTGTTCGTGGCCATTAATTTTCCTTACTTTTTACATCAGATCAAATATTTTTTTCGAAAGCCGCCAATGGTTTTTCAGGATCCGAATTCCTTTGCCGCACAAGAAAAAATTGAACCTAATACTTTGATTATCAATAGTCTGGGAATCAAGTTTCCTGTGGTTTATGTAGATGAGATAAATGAAGATGTTTTCCAAGATGCGTTGCAATACGGAGTCGTACATTACCCAGACACGGCACTTCCGGGACAATTCGGCAACGTTTACATTTTTGGTCATTCTTCAGATTACGCCTGGGCACGCGGCAATTACAAAACCGCGTTTACTTTGCTTCCTCGAATCCAAAAGGGAACACAGATCATGATCAGCGATTCCGAAGGGAAGCCTTATATCTATAAAGTAATAGAGACAAAAGTTGTTAAACCAACCGATCTTTCGGTGTTAGATCAACAAAACAATTCCAAAAAATTGCTAAGCTTACAAACATCATATCCTTTGGGAACTGCTATAAGTCGTTTTATAGTGGTAGCAGAAATAGAAGAGTAAAATATTTTTTGAGATATGACCCGGAAAATTCCGGGTTTTTTTATTGAGGCACCAAGGACTATTTACATTGGTTTTTTTTCTTGGTATAGTAGCCAAATCGCAAACAATAATTGTTATTTAATAAATGCTTGATATTAAGCAATTAATAAGAAACAAATTTTTAATTTCGAGCGGAATAGTGCTTGTTGGGTCGACTTTTGCGAACTTTGTAAATTATTTTTACAATCTGGTTTTAGGAAGAATCCTAGACCCCGTTTCTTATGGCGAAGTTGCCGCTTACGTGACTTTAGCCATGATCATAGTTGTTCCAGCAGGAACTTTGGCAACACTGGTTACTAAATATATTTCTGAGTACAGTGCATCAGGAGATCATCAAAAAGTACGGGCAATTTATCGATCCAGCGTCAGATGGGCTTTGAGTGCTGGTTTTTTGTTGCTCATTATTTTCTTGGCATTAAGTCCATTAATTTCCAGTTATCTTAAGACTTCACTTACTCCAACAATAGTGTTTGCGTTCTTTTTACCGATTTCCTTGATTGCAGCATCAAGCAAGGGAACATTGCAGGGTCTGCATGAATTTTTTCCAATAACCGTTACAAACGCCATTGAATCTCTAGGCAAATTAATTTTTGCCGTAGTTTTTGTTTATTTGGGATGGGGAGTGGCCGGTGCGGTTGGGGGCATTTTAGCGGGTTCAATTCTGGCATATCTATATAGCATTATTAAGATTAGAAACAGTTTGCCCACTGACAACGTTAAAATGAGTGAGACTGAGCCGTTTTTCAAAGGAATTCCCAAATATGTTTATATAATTTTCTTGTCTACACTTTGTTTATCAGTATTTGGGAACATAGACGTTGTCCTGGCTAAGCATTATTTATCAGAGCATAGTGCTGGCCAATACGCGGCTTTAGCGGTCTTGGGAAGAATAGTCACTTACGGCTCAATTGCCATTATTACCGTTTTATTGCCCATGGCCGCCGCCACTGGTAATGACGAAAAGAAAGCAAAAAAACTATTGCTGACTTCCATCGCTTTTACAATCTTGATTGCTGGAGTTATTATTTTTTTCTTTTACACCTTCCCGAATTTCACCATCAATCTGTTATTTGGGGCAGATTACTTGGAAGTGGCTCCATATTTAGGGTTGTTTGGTCTAATCATGTTATTGGGCTCTCTTTCCAAAACATTCGTCAATTACTTTATTGCCCGGCATCAAACATATTTTATTTACCCTTTTATTGTTACAACTATTGTTCAGATAATTTTAATTGTGCTCTTTCACGAAAATATCAGACAAATTGTAAACATTCTGCTCATAACGAACATCTTGCTATTAATTAGCCAGATTGTAATATATTTTTTGGCGCCACAAACGAGAATCATGGACCAAGAATCAGCGGAGACCATTGCTCATGTCTAAAATTTCATTCGTTGTCCCTGCATTTAATGAGGGAGAAAATTTAAGAGTTTTTGAAAAAGAGCTTTCAAGTCTTTTTCAGAACGGGTTAAGCAGGCATGATTATGAAATCGTTTTTGTTAACGACGGCTCCTCGGATAATACGGAAGAAATTTTAGAAAATCTGGCGTCCAAAAACCCTCGCAATAAGTTTATTGAATTCTCCAGAAATTTTGGAAAAGAAATTGCCACAACCGCAGGCATTCATCACGCCTCAGGGGACGCAGTGATGATGCTCGATGCAGACTTGCAACATCCGATTAGCATAATTCCGGAATTCATAAAGAAGTGGGAGAATGGATTCGAGGTTGTGATTGGAATTCGGAAGCACAGAGCCAGCGAAGGATTGTTCAAAACTTTTACTTCCGTCGTTTTCAACAATCTAATTCGTTTGGTTTCGGACACCAAGATTATCCCAAATGCCACAGACTTTAGATTAATAAGCAGAAACGTAGCTAATGAATTTAAACGGTTTACTGAACGCAACAGAATCACCAGGGGATTGATTGATTGGCTTGGGTTTAAAACTGATTATGTTTACTTTTCTTCTGATCCAAGGCTTTACGGCAAGGCTAGATACGGATTCTTCAAGTTAATGAAACTTGCCCTGCACACCGTTGTTTCTCACAGCATGTTTCCTTTAAGAATAGCTGGTTTGCTTGGGATTTTAATTATTGTAGTATCTGGACCACTTGGATTATTTATTCTAGTTGAGAAATATTGGCTCAATGACCCACTCGGATTAAACTTCTCAGGCCCTGCCATATTAGGCGTAATTACTTTATTCCTTTCCGGTATTATTTTGACTGCCTTGGGGTTGATTGCTTTGTACATTGAAAATATTCATATGGAAGTAAATGACCGACCTATTTACGTAATCCGCAAAAAGAAGACATGAAGATTTTAATGTACAATTGGCGTGATCTAAAAAACCCTAAATCCGGTGGGGCAGAAGTTCTCACAGAGGGGATTTTTAAGAAGCTTGCTAAGAATCATGACATTACTTTGTTTACAGCCACATTTCCTGGAGCGTTAGAGAAAGAAATAATTAACGGTTATAAGGTTGTAAGAAAAGGGAATTTTTTTACGGTATTTGCTTGGGCATTTATTTATTGGCATAAGCACTTTAAAAAGCAGAGTTTTGATGTGGTAATCGATCAAATTCACGGCATTCCATTTTTTACTCCTTTATATGTGCGCAATGTAAAGATTGTGGCATTCATTCATGAAGTCGCTCGAGACATATGGTTTCAAATGTATCCGTTTCCTATTAGTATCATTGGGAAAAGTTTAGAACCAATATTTTTTTGGTTTTATCGCAAAGTGAAATTTATAACCGTTTCCAATTCTACTAAAGGAGATTTAATTGCAATCGGAATTCCTGAAAGGAACATTGCTATTACTCCAGAGGCAATTGATGATGAGATGTTTGTGCCAGTTGCTTACCCAAAAGAGTCTGATCCAACATTAATCTTTATTGGCAGAATGGCAGCCATGAAAAGACCGGAACATGTTATAGAAGCATTTAGATTGGCACATGAGCAGGTTCCTAATTTGAAATTATGGATGGTTGGTGGGGGAGAAGAATCATATGTAAAGCGCCTACAGAAGCAAGCCGGAGCGTTGCCCGTAAGTTTTTTTGGGAAAGTTGGAATAGAAAAGAAAAAGGAGCTTTTAGCAAAAGCATGGGCAATGGTTAGCTCCTCTATTAAAGAGGGGTTTGGATTAGTGGTAATCGAAGCCGCAGCCCACGGCACTCCCAGTATTGTTTACAACGTCCACGGGTTTAGAGATTCAGTAAAAAATAACGAAACAGGGCTGATTACTGAGGAAAATACGCCAGAAGGAATGGCAAAAAAAATCGTGACATTAATGAAGGACAGAGAATTGCATAATATATTAGCAAATAACTCGGTAAGTTATTCCCAACAATTTACCTTCAACCACGCAGCTCAAGAGTTTATTAAATTAGTGGCATGAACTACATAATAAGATCATTAGAATTGGATTTCCAATTCTTAAAAATCAGCAAGCTCACTTTATTCGATAAGATTTTATTTATAATAAATAAATATTATGTTTTATTTAAAAATTTGATTGTAGGTTTCCAAAGTAAAAAATCATTCGCTAAGGTTTTTGGCAAAAAATTCTATTTCGAAGATAAATTTGGCACAGCTTTTTTACAAAGCGTTTACGTTGATAATCATTTTTTAAACAAATTTATTGAACCGGACTCAACAATAGTCGACGTCGGTGCCAATATTGGACAATTTAACTTTTTTTGTTTTGATTATTTAAAGGCTAAAACAGTGTATAGTTTTGAACCTGTCAAGGAAACGTTTGAAATTCTAAAGCTTAATAACAATACCAATGTATATAATTATGCAATTTCAAACTTGAACGATCTAAGTTTGGGTTTTGATCAAACTAGTTTAACGGCTTCTCCTTTTTTTACTGACTCATCTAGGATGAAAAAAGTAACTACAAAAAAATTAGACGATATTGATGATTTAAAAAAAGAAAGCAAAATAGATTTACTAAAAATTGATACCGAAGGAACGGAACTAGACGTACTAAAGGCAAGTAGAGAAATTTTACAAAAAACGAAGTATATTCTGATTGAGGCGAGTATCGTTCGAGAATCGAGTGGAAACGCGACTGAACTAATCAAATTTTTGTTAAATATAATACCATCTACAGAATTGGTCTACGTAGGCCGACCCTATATTCACGGTGATAAAATGACGGCTGTAGATTTACTATTTATAAATAATAATGACAAGTAACGAACCTTTAGTTTCTGTAATAATTCCTACAAAAAATTCCGAATCCACCCTAGAGGATTGTTTAAAGTCGATTAAGAAGCAGTCCTACAAGAGTTTAGAAATAATCGTAGTAGATAATAGTTCGAAAGATAACACAAAGGTTATAGCCGAAAAATACGGAAAAGTTTATGAGAAGGGTCCTGAACGTTCAGCACAAAGGAATTTTGGAGTGAGTCAGAGTTCGGGCGAATACGTACTTATTATTGATAGCGATATGGTTCTGTCTGAAAATGTTATAAAATCTTGTGTTAATACAATCAGAGACCAAGCAAATTATAAAGGGCTAATTATTCCTGAGGAATCTTTTGGAAAAGGATTTTGGGCTCAGTGTAAGAAATTGGAGAGAAGTTATTATGTTGGGGTCGATTGGATTGAAGCCGCGAGGTTTTTTCAAAGATCGGTTTACGAAGAAATGAATGGATATAATGAAGAAATTACAGGCGCTGAAGATGTTGACTTACCACAAAGGATACAGGAAAAATACGGCAATAACTCTATAGGCAGGGTTAACGATTTTATTTTTCACAATGAGCAAAAAATAAGCTTATTAAAAACCTGTTTAAAAAAATATTACTATTCAAAAAAGTTGGATAAATACGCTAAAATAGCTGCTAATAAAAGAAATTTTGCTAAGCAATCTAACGTTATCGGAAGATTTATTTTATTTTTTTCAAACCCTGCAAAGCTTTTTAAGAATCCTTTAGTTGGACTTGGAATGATTTTTATGAAATTAATGGAATTTTCGTTTGGAGCTGTTGGTTATGTTTCAGAAAAACTAAAAAATTATAGGAGTTAGTTTTCTGGTCAAATGATTACAACTCTCTTAGAGGAATAAATGGATATTTTAAAAGTTTCTTTTATTATTCCAACCTACAATGCTGAAAAATACCTAGAACAATGTTTAAAATCCATCTTTAATCAAGATTATCCTTCGGACAGGATAGAAGTTTTTATTGTTGATGGTGGATCTGAAGATAAGACCTTAGAAATAGCTGCAAAATTCAATGTTAATGTTTTGAAAAATCCCCGCCGAATTGCGGAATACGGCAAGTTCATTGCATTTAAACAGTCATCGGGAGTAGTCATTGCTCTATTGGATTCTGACAATGTCATTGCCTCGAAAGATTGGCTCAAGCGAATGATGTATCCTATATCACAAGATCCGAAAATTTTGGGTTCAGAATCAAATTATCTCATCGCGAAAGACTTTACTTCGATTAACACTTATTTAAATTTGCTGATAATTGCGGATCCATTGGCAAGGATGATAGCTTCTCGACCTAAATTGATCAAATCCGGGAGATTTAACTTAAAAAAATATAATATTGGCGATGTTCCTGTTAGTGGAGCAAATGGTTTTCTGTGGAGAAGAGAAAAAATAGAGCAATATCTGGAAGGGCACGATACATTTGAAGAGGGAAACTTGCTTTCGAGAATCGCAAAATCAGAAAAGGTTTATATTGCGAATATACCAGGTCTGGGAATTTACCACTATTATTGTATATCCCTTAAGGATTATGTTAATAAGAGAAAGAAAATAGCTTCGAAATTTTTGGGAAGAAAAAAGAAAAAAATTCAAACATGGGTCGACTCTGTTAATAACTTCTGGTTTTTTATTTCAATAATTTATTTATCTACCCTGTTGGGCCCCATGATTGAGAGCCTTTTTAATTTTGTCAGATCGGGCAGAAGAGAGTGGTTTTGGCATCCAATAGTCTGTTTAATAACTGTTACTGTATATTTAAGAAGCTTTTTGAACTATTATGCTCGAAAATTCTTCTAATACGCCTAGTAGACGTTTAGGAATAACAGGCCTTGTTATTCTGATTATTTTAATTGCATTCAACGGTTATCTCATACCTTGGCAAAAACGCGTTTATGGAGATACCACACCAGAGATGATTCAAAAAACAGAAACTGGTTTTGAATTTTTTAATGTCCATTTTGATGTTACTTTATACCCAAATTACAATGCTCCATTTCGATATTTTTTGGATCATCTTAAATACAACATTTCAGATAGATTCGAAGAAGATACATTGTCGTGGCTAGTAGTATTTTTTCCTTTTTTGATTTCAACATTTTTATCGCATTTTATT
>DASPKQ010000130.1:0-11786 GCA_035627995.1 Verrucomicrobiia bacterium
TGCAGCGAGTCCTTGATCTGCAAATTTTTCGTTAATGATATTGGCGCGATGAGTCGGGCTGTTCATCCAAGCTGAAACCATGGCCTCGGCTTCCGTAAAATCCATAGCCAGGTTTTCTCCAAGAGTTTTATAAGGAGTGTAGCCCTGCGCTTCAATCGTTGGCCAAACATATTGGCCGTCCGGATTGACGTGCGCAAAGTAACTCCTTGTCAGCATGTCATTGGATTTTATGGTTGCGGCATTAATGAGCATCTGCTTCGTAACCAAGGCAGGCAAAAAACGATTGGTTCGCTCAGTATTGATCCTAGCCATAACATCGTAGGCATCTATTCCTGGCGCGGCAAACAAAAAGCTGGTGGGGAGGAAAATTCTTAAGCCCCAGGTTAATAAACAAAAACAGGCCAATGCGGATGGAGTAGTAATCCAGGGCCGGTAGTTATTTTGTTCAGTGGCGATTAAGTAGTGTTTTAGTTTCATTGTCGAGCAAGCGTTGGTAGGGTAGGGCAAATACCCCTATGTGCACAGTTCGTACAATATAAAGTTTAAACTACCTGTATTTTCTTTGCAAAAAACCCCATTATCCGGGCCAATATGCTAAGGTTATAATGCCCACTAGATGGATTTAACTCTTGACAGTGCAAGCAATGCGTGATAAGCTTCCCAGTTAAAACTAATCTATATGTCCCAAGAGTATAGGTCTGAAATCTACAGATTGCTGAAAATCGGAGAAAATCCGAATGTTCAGGATGTCATTGCAACCCATTCCGAAACAGCGGAAGTTGATTTTGCTGAAGCTGAAATTGATTTGCCAGTGCCTTTTATGGAAGAAGAGCCTTCAGGCAGCAACCCTTGGAACATTCCAGTCTTGGAATTGGGAAAAGAAGATGAGCCTTTGGCTGATCAACTGATTAATAACATTCTGACCTCTCAGCAAAAGAACAAAGTTCATCCGAAAGCAAGACCATTGTTTGAAGTGATGGAAAAGGAAAAGAAGAAATCCTTTTCTGCAAAAGGGCTGGTGTTGTATCCATTCGTGTTTGTGGTAGCCTTTGCATTTTTTTATGTTTTGCTTAATTTTTCCTCATTAGTCAACCAGGTAAACGCTTGGTTTGCCAAACCTGAAGATGAACAGATTCTAAAAGAGGATCTGGTCGCGTTTTACAGCTGGATGGAAGGATATTATTTTGCCGTTCAGGACCGAGAGCTTTTGGAGCCTGCTAATGATATAGACAAAGACGGACTAGCCAACATTGATGAATTTAAGATCCGAACAAATCCAACTGTATATGATTCTGATCTCGACGGAGCTTCAGATGGCGTTGAAATAATCAATTCCACAAACCCTTGGGGGCAAGGACCTATGACCGGCCAACAGCAAAAGCTTCGGGAAGAATTGGACATCATTAGAATCAACAACCGAATCAGCTTTAACGTTGCCAGCCTGGGATCTGAATCAATTCCACAAAATATTGAATACGACACGACCCGCTCAGGAACCTTGTCCATTCCCAAGCTCAGCATGCAAGTTCCAATCATTTGGTCCAAGGATCCGGCTAATTTTGACGCTGATCTAACCAAAGGAGTTGTCCATTACCCAGGTACTGCAATGCCAGGAGACAAAGGAACTATTTATATCAGCGGACACTCCTCTGATTATTTTTGGAAGAACCATCCTTATAAACAGGTATTTTCTAAAATCAATGCTTTAGAAATCGGTGATGACATCTTTGTAGATATTTATGGAGTAGATGGTAAAACTTACAATTATCGCTATCGTGTTTCTGCTGAGAATATTTTCCGACCAGACGATCAAACCCAGTTCATCGACAATTCAACTTCCAAGCTTAATCTTTCTACTTGCTGGCCAATTGGTACTCAAAAAGACCGATACGTGGTCAGTGCCAATCTAGTCCCTTTATAATCTAAAAATTTTAATAAAGCTGCTCTTAACTTCAAGAGCGGCTTTATTTGTTAAAGATCCACAATTACGGGACAAAAAGTATAAAAAACTACCTTAACGCGACCAATAATACTTTACATTGATCTGTTGAGCAATTCATAGGAGATTCCTATGTTATTAAGACCGGCTGCTTAAGCGTTATGACCCTTGACTTAGCTTAGGGTTTACGCTATATTGATGCGTTAACCGCAAGCTTTAAGCCGGTTGTCGTTTTGCTGTATTGGCCGCACTGATTCCAACACGTTAGGAGGGGAGCATGAGAAGGTTTACCTACTTTGCCGTGGCAGCATTTCTGCTTGTCACGACAGAGGTCCGCGCCCAGGGCTTGTCCCAGGTGGCGGCTCCGCCTCCTGCGGAGCCGGCCTCACGAACGGGCACTGATTGCAAGGATTGCCGGTTTCCGTACGCCAAGCCCAATAGGGCGCCGGCAGTTTCCAATCTGGACAAACTCTTTCCAGGGGTTGTCCAGCTGAAGGCCGAGCATCTGCTCGAGCTTCACGACGGCAACAAGGGGCGAATGGCCCAGATCGAGTACCAGAAGTCGTTTCGGGGATTTTTCCAGACTCCGGATGAAGCGCGCGCCGGAAGGCCCGCACCGATTCCGGATCCGAAGTTCCTGGCCGATGTCCGCGAGCGACTGGCAACTGGTCGTTACAGGGAGAAGGTCTACCGCGGGCTCAACTGCAGAATCGAAAACAGCCAGCTGGTGGGTGAGTGCAACATGGAGTTGGATTGGCCGTTGTCCTATCAAGACAGCCAGTCCCGCTACCCTCCCACCAATGTCGGATTCGACATGCATACCCTGATCCTCGAGGACATGGAGATTACCACCGGTCCTTTCCGAGGCAGATGGGTTCGGCCCGTGATCACGACCTACTTCGTTCTGGAGGCGCCTCGGAAGAACACAGAGACTGGTCGACTGTTCCAAGTCGAACAGCCTTGCGTGAACACAACTGGTGAAGACGGCAATCCGCCGGCTCCGCCAGCCCCAGCACCTCCTCCACCGCCACCGCAACCACCACCATCAACTGCTGCACCGCCACCGCCACCAACCAAGACCGATGTCGAGTTCTTCAAGATCGCGGTCAACAAGGACGGTGAGCCCAGAGATGAAGTGCCCGAGAGTTTCTCGAGCATCAGATTCGTGGGCACAGCCGGAGGTGCGACCTACCCTGTTGAGTTCGCCGGGATTTCGAAATTCACCTGGACGGACGCAGACGGGGATCGGCACGAAGCAGAGCGCGCGCGTTTTCTGGTGCGAGGCGTTACGTTCGGCCCCGCTGATCTGACTCTGGCAATTCGGGAGGACGCTGTTCCTCGGGGATTCGAAGATCAGACCAAACTCCTGAACATCGCCATTCCGCCCGACGGCAAATGGTTGGTGCATCAGCCGAGCAGCGAACCACCGCTTTACAAGAATCTGCGGAAGGGCAGCTTCTGCGGACGGTACGCGTGGAAATGTTGGGCGCCTATCGCCATCGCTGGCGGAGTCACCTACGTTGTCACTCGCGGCGACAACCCTCGGGAGCCACAGCCTGTGAAGAGAGGCGGCCCGGGCGGATCACCGTAAACCACGTTTCAACACAGCGGAGACAGAATCTTTCGAGATTCTGCCTCCGCTCCTATTTTTCCAATAGATGGAACTCGAATCCTGTAACAGGTAATAGATTTTTACGATACATGTTACAAGATGTGAGTTACATAAACCATTAATCAAACATCAATGCAGTTTTTTAGCAAGTATTCCAGGAGCAAAGTCGCACAAACCACAGCCTTAGGCTTAGTTATGGCCATGACGTTTACTTTCGTAGCCTCAACTTTTGCCGACCATGATTCCACAGCAACTCATGATTTTACCGTCAGGGTTTTTGAAGGTGACCCGATAAACGGGGTTATGGTTTCTGGCGCTAACGTTTTATTGGTTGCGGATGATTCCGGCAATCCAAGTCACGGCTTAAGCGGTTCCACTAATAGTAATGGGGAAGTCGGTTTCCGCGTTCACGAGGGAACTTTCAATGTTGAGATTCGACACCAAGATTACTACGGCCAGGACTATCATTTGTTTATCAGCCAAAGAATGCAGCTTGATGCTACTTTGATTAAGATCAACAATCCAACTCCTCCACCACCTCCAGGACCCACACCCCCACCTCCTCCATCCGGTGAATGTTCACCAACGCCTCCTCGAGGAAGACCTTTGCTAAATATCTGGCCTATCTCTGAAAGCGGAGCCAACTGCACAGATTACCCTTTGCTTGCTGCTCGAAACCTAACAACTGGCAGCGCCTATGGTCACAGTATTAATGCCACAGCCGGCGAAACTGTTCGCGTCCGTCTTTATTTACACAACGGAACTTTGGATTTTCCAGACAACATTGCCCGTAACGCTTCGGTTAAAGCAAGTGTTAATTCCAATGGCCGAATCACCGGTGAAGGTTGGGCTGATAATGCGGACCGAATTACCAGCGGACAAAAAGGGGGAGATGTCCAAATTAATTTAGGTAACAACCAGGTAGTCGAATTCATTCCGGGTTCAGTTCAAGTTTATTCCCAGGGGCCGACTCCTATTGGAGGCGGCAATGATTCTGTAGTCGGATCAGGTTTAAACTTAGGTGATATGCGCGGATGTTTTGAATTTTTAAGATTTGTTACTTTTGAAGTGAGAGTAAGAAGCACAGTTACTCCTCCACCTCCTCCTGCACCACAACCACCACCTCCACCACCAGCACCGCAGCCGCCACCACCTCCACCGGCTCCACAACCTCCCCCACCTCCTCCTGCACCACAACCACCGCCTCCACCACCAGCACCATTGCCGCCACCTCCTCCTCCGGCCGGGAGTATTACAATTGATAAATCTGTCAGAAACGTAAGTCGAGGGGGAACAACTTTTGTTAATCAAGTAGAGGCAAGTCCTGGTGAGCAGGTAGAATTTATGATTCTTCTTGTTGCTCATAACACCGTCCACAATATCAACGTTTCCGATGCTCTTCCTAGCAGGCTGACATATGTAAACAATTCTCTTAGAGTTGATGGCGTTGCATCAAGCAACAACATCACGGCAATTCCTATTGGCACTAAAACTTCCGCCTCAATTCCGATTACATTCCGTGCAACCGTTGCCGATGCTTCACATTTCTCTGGTGAGTTCACTGAGCTGGTTAACGTTGCAAACATGACTAGTAGCAGCAATAACGGTTCGGATTCTGCAAAAGTTATTGTGAGAATCCCTGTGACACCTCCACCGCCACCTCCTCCTGCACCACAACCACCTCCTCCACCACCAGCACCATTACCGCCACCTCCACCGCCATCAACATTTGTATCTTTGTCGATTAATAAGCAGGTACGAAACATCTCAGCCAATACCAGTTTTGCCGATATTGTTAATGCTCGTGTGAATGAAAGAGTAGAGTTTAGGATTGAGGTCAGAAATACTGGAAATGCTACAGCCAACAATGTTCGTGTATTTGATTCGCTTCCAGCACAAATTGTATTTACCAACAATACCTTTAGAGTAGATGGGAATATTGTAAATCAAGGCAACTTCTTCAGTAGCGGGTATGTATTGGGAAATTTGTTTGCTGGCCAGTCAAAGACCGTTACGTTTGAAGGAACTGTGCCCGCAAGTATCACATCAAACCAGACTGTAATTAATACAGCTTCTGCGTTAGCAGACAATGCTTCTCAGGTTTCCGACTCCGCCAGTGTTATTTTGGTTCCAGTGTTGGGCGGAACAATTGATGTAAACCTTAGCAAGCGAGCGCATAATACTACCCGGGGACAAGACGCAACGACTATTGTTGCTCAGCCCGGTGACACGATTACGTACACCTTAACTGTTGATAATCGTGGTAATGCCACCGCCACTGCATTCGTCATTGAAGATAATATCGCCGACATCCTTGAACTAGCAGAATTGGTCTCCTTTGAAGGCGGAACTTTAATGACCAACAACGTTCTAAGATGGCCTGGAGTTGATATTCCAGCCAACGGAAGAGTAGAAAAAACTTTCACTGTTCGCGTTCGTTCCAACATCTCAAATAATTCGGATTTTGTCATGACCAACGTCTACGGCAACACTGTCAACGTGAATGTTAAAAAACCGTTTGTTGCACCGAAAACCGGTTCCACTGGTTTTATCAGCTTCACCTTGGCTTTGGTTACTTTAGGGGCAGCAGCCTTCTTCCGTAAACAAAAGTTTCAGTTTGTGGCAAAATATCTAAGTCGTTAATAGAAAGGAACTTATGCGAGCAATCATCATAGCAATAATCATCGCAGCTCTAATCGGTCTTGGAATTTGGATCTGGCGAGAGAACCGAGCCGACAAGGATAATGCTGCAGATCTCAGAAGTAGGATTTCTGCGTTCAATCAAACCAAAAACGCCGATGCTACTACTGTGCCTGCGTCGCCTCGGGACGTTGTGGTTTATACCTTAACCGTTGAGAATCCGACTGATGAAGTAGTTTCGGGTCACGTCACCGAAGTTAATATCGCTGACATTACTGAACTAGCTACTTTAATTGACGCCCAGGGAGCTAACTACAATTCTGCCAACAATTCCTTGGTGTGGACCCCGCTTGATGTGCCTCAAAACGGTTCTTATGATAAAAAGTTTACCGTGAGAGTCAAAGACAGTATTCCAACGGGAAGTGACAAGCAGATGACTGCCAACTTCGGCGGAGACTTGGTTGTCAATGTTGATTCCGGCGTTGCAGTCGCACCAACTCCTCCTCCAGTAGTAACTCCGACACCGCAGCCGACACCGGCTCCAAAATACACCGCTCCAACCACTGGGCCGGAAAGCACGTTAGTAATTCTCCTGGCAATAATCAGTGCCGTAACCGTGGTGACTTACCTAAGAAAAGCCAAGACCAGCGCTTAAGCTTTGGGGATAACTTAAGCTAGAAACCAAAACTCAATAAAAAACCCATAGCTTGCGGAAGTTTTTAATGTCAATTATTATGCAATTGATAAATAAAAAGTTCCAAACAAAAACCGAAATCGCGATTCGGTTTTTGTTTTTTACATCAAGTTTGGATCTTAATTTATATTCCAAAGCATGGAAAATTTTTCTGACTTAGAAAATCTTTTGAAACAAAATGACGGCCGCTACCTGGTGTTTGAAGGTGGTAAACCAAAAATGGTTATTTTGGAGCCTGAAAAATACAATAAAATTATGGGCAGGCAAAACAATGAGTCCAATAAAATTCTAGTTACCGGCGGTGCGGGTTATATTGGATCACATGCAGTTGCCGATTTGCTTGACGATGGATATGAAGTGATTGTTTTGGATAATCTTTCCACCGGTTACATAACATCTGCCCCAACTCCATTAATCATCGGGGATCTTTTGGATTCAAAATTACTGGATAAAATTTTCGAGCAATACAATATTTCTGCTGTAGTTCATTTTGCCGGATCAATTATCGTTGAGGAATCCATACTTAATCCGCAAAAATATTTTGATAATAACCTTAACGGGAGTATTAACTTAGTTAACGCCATGATAAGGCATGGCGTTAAGAAAATAGTTTACTCTTCCTCCGCGGCAGTATACGGCAGCCCTCGCTATGTTCCTATTGATGAAGACCATCCATGCCAGCCGCTCAATCCTTACGGCGACAGCAAATTGATGTTTGAAAGAGTACTTAATTGGTACATGCAGGCACATGACCTTTCTTCTGTTATTTTCCGGTACTTCAATGCGGCGGGAGGAAGTCCGGAACTTGGCTTGGGTGAATCGCATCCAGTGGAAACCCATTTAATTCCCAGAATACTTGCCGTTGCAAATAAAGAAGAGGAATTAGTTAGAATTTATGGTTACGATTATCCCACGATAGACGGTACTGCGGTGAGGGATTATATTCACGTTAAAGATCTGGCCCGCGCGCATACATTGGCCTTGGAAAAACTCAGTCAGGATTCAGGAACTTTTATTTATAACGTGGGCACGGGGAAGGGTTATTCCGTTGCGCAAATTATCGACACTGTAATTGAAGTGACTGGTAAAATGGTCCCCATCGAGCGTTCTGAGCGTCGTCCGGGTGATCCGCCAATATTAATTGCTGATAATAAGAAAATTAAACGGGAACTTAAGTTCGAGCCAAGACACTCGGATTTGGAAACCATAATCAGCACGGCTTGGGAATGGCAGAAAAAGAAAACAGTTAGCAAAAGTATGCTCAGGGAAGCAAAAAACAGTTAAAATTTACCAACAAAGCTAGATCTAAGTAAAAAAGTTTATAATTTCTCGCGTTTATGGTATAATCAAGAAACCAAAATTGATCATTTAGACACAAAACCCCACTATGCCAAAACTCTCGGTCATCATACCGGCCCATAATGAAGAATCTAGAATTGAAAGAACGCTTTTAGATATAGACTCTTATCTAGAAAAGCAAAATTACGACTACGAAATTATTGTTATTGATAATAACAGTAACGACCACACCTACGATGTCGTTAAAAAATTGGAAACCACTACCGTTCAGAATGCCAAAGTAATTCGTGAACTTGTCCAAGGAAAGGGAAAAGCCGTAAAAACTGGTGTAGCTGCTGCTACAGGCGATTACATTATGTTCATGGACGCTGACAATGCCACGCCGATTTCTGAAATTGAAAAATTTTGGCCGCATCTTGAACAGGGAATAGAAGTTGTAATCGGTGACCGATATATGGATGTCGAGCATAAAGCCAAGCAGCCATGGTATCGAACTATGCTTTCACGAATGAGTAATCTGCTAATTCAATTCGTTTTGATTCCTCACATTCATGACACTCAAGCCGGCTTTAAGGCATTTAATGGAAAAGCGGCAAAGGAAATTTTCCGGCACATTACAATTTATGGATGGGCGTTCGATATGGAATTGCTTGCACTGGCACTCAAATTAAGTTATAGAATAAAAGCCGTGCCAATTATACGCGAAGAGCATGGTGGTTCGACAGTTCCACCCAGCGCTTTTATACAGTCTCTCCGCGATCTTTTTGTAATTAAATGGAAGTTAATAAGCGGACAATACAAAATAAAATGATTTTAAGACAATTAAAAGTAAAAAAATCTCTCGCAGTCGTTCTACTGCCGATTTTTTTATTAAACTTGTCTTTTTTTGCCGCAAGTTCTTCCGCAAGTGAAGCTTGGGCTTCGATAATTTTTAAAACATCAACCGATCCGGTAATCATAGGAGCTGATTATAAGTTGGTTGATTTGAGTCAGGTTTATCCTTTGAGCAAAAGTTCAGAGTTGCAAAAAGTTTACAAGGCAACAGTCACATTAGATTCTTTTTCTAAGTTAAAAACTGATCCAAGAATTGAGTACGCTGAGTTCGATCGAAAAATCAGTGCCTCAGCCGTAACACCGAATGATCAATATTTTACTACCGATCCGTTTTTTGAAGATGGGCAGTGGTATTTGCCTCGAATGAAGATGCCGGATGCATGGGAACTTAGCAAGGGATCATCGGGAATTGTGGTTGCCATAATCGATACAGGAATCCACGCAACTCATGTAGAGTTACGCGACGGTCGCGTAATCGGAGGTTATGACACCATCAATGATTTGATTATTCCTGCAAACACTAATTCTGATGATAACGGTCATGGTACGGCCGTGGCTGGAGTTATTGGAGCAATTACAAATAATAATCGCGGAATTGCCGGAATAAACTGGGACGTTAAGCTAATGCCTCTAAAAGCTTTGGAGGCAGGCGGCACCGGCGCGATTTCTACAGTGTCAGAAGCTATTGTTTGGGCAGTCGACCATGGGGCGCACATTTTGAATCTAAGCATCGGTGGCCCAGGATTCGGCGCAGATAAAACTTTAAATGATGCTATTACCTACGCATTTGACCATGACGCGGTGATTGTCGCCGCCGCTGGCAATGATCAGGCTGAACACGGTATCAATTTAGATAATAATCCTGTTTATCCGATTTGTTCCGACGGTGGACGAAACATGGTTATCGGAGTTGCGGCTTCTGATCCTGGCGATCGAAAAGCTGATTTTTCTAATTTCGGAATCAATTGCGTTGACATTACAGCTCCTGGAAAAAAAATTCTTACGACCGCATATTTGCCATCTGACCCTTCCGACAGCGTTTTGATTTATGCATCAGGGACTTCACTTGCAACTCCTATGGTTTCGGGTGTTGCAGCGCTGCTTAAGGGCAAAAATTTTGATCTGACTAACACTCAGATCAGAGATATTTTGCTTGGCACAACGGATAATATTGACCATCTCAACCCTAACAACTGCTTGGGTACAAGCTGTGCCGGCTTTTTGGGCAAAGGACGAATCAACGCGGCGGCCGCGTTAAGTCCTCAGCCATTATTGAGCGGAACTTTTGTGCGCGAATCACTTACTGGAAAAATTTACCAAATAGAAAGAGGAACGAAACGTTATGTCTCAAATTTCGTCTTTAATCAGCGTGGGTACAATTTCAACAGCATTGTGAATGAGTACAACGGCCAGCTGTCGAATATGCCAACTGCCGAACCCTTACCTCCATTTGAAGGGACGTTAATTAAAGGCATGTCCGATCCTACGGTGTATTTGATTCATCAACAGCAGAAGCGGCCTTTAACATTTTTGGTATTTAACAGCAGGGGATATAAATTTTCGGATGTGAGCAATCTACCAGATGCGGATGTGGCGGCCATCAAGACCGGTGATTGGTACTGGCCACCGAACGGTACAATGGTTTTGGTTAAAGGTGACCCTACCGTTTACGTTATGGATAAGGAAGTAAGGAGGCCAGTTACATTTTTTGTGTTTAAACAGAGAAAGTTGTCCTTCGCCAGAGTTGTAACGGTAAGCCTTGATGAGCTAACGCATATACCCAAAGCCCCAGATGCTTACTGGCTGCCTCCAGTAGAAGGCACTTTGGTTAAGTCGGCTACAAATCCGGCAGTTTATTTGATTCAAAACGAAAGCCGCAGACCGATTTCAGGCCAAGCATTTATTAATCGAGGTTTCAGGTTCGCAAATATCATCACTTTACCCCAGGCTGAGATTGACGTGATACTGCCTGGATCGCCTATCTTTAATTAAGAAAAAACACATGAAAAAAATCTTCGTTTCGTTTTTAGTACTTGCAATTTTAATTGGGCTTGCACCACAATCGGCTTTAGCCCAGGGAACAGTGGACCCGGCCTTTAATCCCGGACTCTTGATTACGGATGAGGCCTTTGGTGATGTCGGGACATTCGGTTCAGCCGCAGGCATTCAGAAGTTTTTAGAACAGCGCAATTCGGTCCTGGCTAATACTAGTCCCGAATTTTTGATCAAGCTTAAAGAACCCGACACATTAACTAAGGTCGGGTTAGAAGACCCTCAGCCAAATTTGGACCGACTGCGAACTGCCGCTGAACTTATTTACGATGCTTCAACTAAGCACGGGTTAAACCCGCAAGTGGTATTGGTTATTTTAGAAAAAGAACAAAGTTTGATTACCGGTAATTTTTCCGGAGATACTTTGCAGAGAAGATTGGATCGTTCCTTGGGATTTGGTTGCCCTGATTACGAAGGATGCGGTGATATTTTCTTAGGATTCTATCGTCAAATTTTTGGGACTTTTGATTCTACAGGAAGCAGATGGCTTGGAGCTGCCGCTTCACTTATGCGATCTTTTAGAACTGAGGTTAACGGTGTTAGAGTCGGACGAGGACCTATGGTTGATGCCAATAATCGGGTTTTTGGACGACCAGTAATAAGAACCTCAAGAAAAGGCGATACCATCATCCTTGATAATACTCTTGGCGGTTATGCAGGTATTGAACAGCAACAGTCCGTAACTATTGGAAATTTTGCTACGGCCGCACTTTATC